>JBIICE010000279.1:0-4587 GCA_044239025.1 Verrucomicrobiales bacterium | reverse complement strand
CCCCGCCAGCCACCATGAGCACGCCGCCACTGACGCCGGCAAATGGTGCCGCCACACCCAGTTTGTCAGGCAGGGCGGGCAATGACTGCCACTCGGCAGCAGGGCACGGGAGCATTCCCAGGAGACCCGCCAGAAATCCCGGCAGGGCTCTGCACCTTCCCGGGGATTCAATACGCCAGCGATGCAAGTGCGTCACATTCATGAAGAATAAATTCGGATGGCCGCAACCGCGCCTGCACGGGATCCCGCCGGATCATCCGGGCGCTCCACACAAACTGTGCGGAGGAACGGACGATCCGTCCATGAAATCCCTCCGCCCAGATGCGCCGCTGACCCCCGAGGAAGCGCTGAATGCGCCGCGCCGCAATCCCTTTCCACTGCCGCAACTGCCACTCGGGATCCGCATCCCCAGCCACGGAAAAGAGCACATGCACATGGTTCGGCATCACCACCCAGCCGTACTGCCGGTAGTCCCGCCCGTCCCCGAAATGCAGCGACTCCGCCAGCAGACTCGCTGCCGCCGGAGACCGCAGCAGACAGTCGCCCCGCCCCGCATCCAGCCATCGGTTCAAGGCCCTGAAAATAGTCTGATGATATTCCCATTCGCCGTTCTCATCCCATGGCTCCGGCCTCGCCCGAAGCCACTCGTCCCGGGCGGCCCGCCAGCGTTCCAGTGACTCCTCCGGAACCGCATCCGCAAGACGGAAGGTCGCCAGCATGGTTGGCTCAAGCGACCGCCAGCAGCACGCCACCGCTGCGTCTTCCCCGCTCCCGGAGGACGCTGCTGCATTTTCGTCATTTCCACGCACCATGCAGAAAAATGCGCGTCATCGGTCAGCGTCACCCGATACGCAAATTCCGAATGACTGCGGATTCACGGGGTGACGGCCCGGAAGAAACCGGGGGCCCTACCCTGCGGCAGAACCACCCGCTCCCGCCGACTGGACGCCCCGGCCGGAATCATCCGCCAATCCTTCCAGACGCGGAGGTCAGCGGATTCCTCGATCCGGTAGGATCGACCGGCGAGGGCCTCGAAGACCAATGCCCCCAAACCGGTTCCCTCGCTTTCCACCGCAAGGCGGAACACACTGCTGCCGTCACGAGGGTCCGTGCCCGCGAGGTATTCGGAAGCATTGCCCGCGCCATCGGCGTCGGCATCCCCCTGCCCGTCGGCCACTCCGACCACAAAATCATGCAGCGGTTCCCAGTAGTCGGCCATCCCGTCGGCATCAGCATCGTTCAGCACCAACCCCGCACATGGACTCGGCAGCGCTGCGGTCCACGTGGCCGGATCATTTCCCGGAGCCGACGGCGCAGGACGCTGCAGCGACTTCCCCAGCCCGTCCGCCTCGGGCCGCCACGGCATCGCATCATCCCATGTCACCGACCACAGTACCCCAGCCCCGCCGGAAAGCGTGAGCGTCTCCCCGGAATTCGCCAGTCGCCCACTGAAAACTCCCCGCGGCACACAGCCGGGAAACCTCTGCGCAAACGAAACCGCATCGGCCACGAGCACCAGATACTCTCCCGCCGCCATCACCGTCCCCGCCGGAAACTGATACTCGATCCCCGTCGTGAACGCCAGACCGGTGAGATCCAGCGGTACCGTCCCCGTATTGCAGAGCTCCACGAATTCAAACTGCCCGCCGTCCACCAGGGGGTCGGCCTGGTCCTCGGGATGATAGTGCAGCTCGCTGAGCCGCAGTGCGGACAGGTCCTGCGGCGGAAAATAGACGGCCCGCACCGGCCCGCTCCACCTCGTCCCGCTGAGCACGCGCGCCGTGACCGTCTGCGGGCTCACCATTTCAAGCGGCCCTGCGTACGCCACCGCGCCCGCCGCCACCGCCCCGCCCCGCAGCCGGGGATCGCTGCCATCTGTCGTATAGTAAACCGTTCCAGCCGCCGCACTCATCTCCAGACGATAGCCGGCGTCCACGGATCCTCCGGGATGGCTCAGCACCGGACCCGCCACGAACTGCCCGTCCATGGCCGCCGCCCGCGCGGTCATCCACGACTTCATGGTCGCCAGATTCGCCGACCACGTGACCGCCGTGAGTCCACTGCGCGCCGCCACCACGGGCGTGATCGCCGCAGCCTGCCCATCAACCATCGCCTCCAGCGCACTCGTCTGCCATGGCCCCCGACGCAGTTCCTGCCATTTGTCGGCGTACGCCTGCATGAACTCGGGATCGGTCACCATCCGGCGGTAGAACAAACGGTCGTGACCCCACGTGAGCGAAGCACTGGCCGCACTGCCGCCGGACGTGTTCCGGTCGAAGGCGCGGTCGAAATCCCAGACACTGGCCCACCGCAGCGGGCGGCCGGCTGCCTCGCGGAAGAGATAGCTGCTGAGCACAATGGCATCCTGATTCTTGGCATAGCAATGCAGCGCGAGATGATGCGCCCAATTTCCCATGTCGATGAGCGGTGCATAGCCCCGCTCTGCGTCCCGGTAGTCCGCTCCGTACAGGGCCGCATCGAATTTCCTCATCTCTCCCTGGATCACCTCCCGCTGCCCGGCCGTCAGCACGGCCGCCCGCGGCGATTCAAAGTTGAAGAAGGAATGATAGAAGTTCGGCATGTCGTCATTGGCCGGCGTAATGCCGCTGCCGCTCCCGGTTCCTCCCGGGGTCTGAATCGCCTGAAATCCCCGCGGATTGTCATCGGGCGTCTGCAGGATCCGGTCGGGTCCCGCCGTGTGAAAATGCCGCGGCACCGGCACTTCCCCCGTCATCGCATCCATCCGGTCCACATTGATCATCCAGCCACCTGAAGCCCCGTCTGCGGAAAGATGGCGGAAATCCACCCGGTCCTTCCCACGCGAGGGCTTCTCCAGCAGAATCGCCAGCCCGCGGTGGTCGGCCATGCTCAGGTCGCCTCCGGAATCGAGAAACAATTCCACAAAACGATAGCGGGGCGCGGGAAAACCGCTGCGCCGGGCCAACTCAAAAGTGATCGTATTGTGAATGAGGGTATTGTCGAACTGCGCAGGGTCCGGACCGTAGAGCACCCAGTCGGCATCGGCAGGCAGACCCGCCAGCGGCAGGTCGCGCTCGCGGCCATCGCGTTCCCCCCACGTCTCCAGTGAATAGCTCTTCTCCGCAAAGGTGAACGAACTCGAACCCCGCACCTTGAGCCCGGCCCGGCTGCGATTGAGCAGCGGACTGCTCATGCCCGTCTCTCCCTCGGCCGCCGCCAGCACCGCCAGCGAATGCGCCTGCATGGGCACCGCTGTCACCGCAGAACCATCACCATTCGGCCCCCGCGCACTCACCCCGGGCACCGCCCCGGCCCCATGATTGCTCAGAATCACCAGCGGCAGCGGCGAACGGAACGCCTGCACGTCCGCTGCCATCCGCAGCATGCCCCGCGACGCCGTCGCTCCGTACCGTTCCCCGGGATACACGTACGCCACCCGCAGACTGACGCTGGCATTCACCACAAGGGGATCCTCGAAAACCGGGGAGTCGAATTCCGGGAGCGATCCGTCCAGGGTGTAACGCGCCCTCGCTCCCGGAACCAATTCCGGAGCCGGAATGCTCAGCACCCCGCTGAAAACCGCCGGAACCTCGAGGGCCAGTCCGTCCTTCACACTCGTCTGCCCATCCACATTCAAGCCCCCCGGCGTCGGTATGGTGAAATACTTCGCCCCGCCACGCGCCAGTTCCCCGTAACTGCTGTCGGCATACTGCGCCGGATAACGGAAATCAGAGGCCACCGTGCCATCCGGCCGCACCAACTGCACCACCTCGCCGACTCCATTCCCCAGCGAAAAATTCGCATGCCACGGACGCTCCGGATCGCTGCGGTTCCGCCCGGACGCCCATACGTGCACCAAGCCGCCCGGCGGCACCACCGCGGCAGGCAGCATCCACTTCCGCGGCTGCGCCGCATCGTCGCTCAGCGACCACCCCGCCGTATTCACTGGCTGCACGGACCCGTTGAACAGCTCAATCCAGTCGCTCTGCTCCCCATCCTCGTCACGCAGCCCACCATCGTTCTCCGCAGCAAATTCCGTAATCCGCAGCCCCGCACCTTCGCTCAGCACTACCACCGCGGCCGTCGCCGTGCCGGCCGTGCCACTGGCATTCGCCGCCCGGCACCAGTAGTCGCCCGCATCACCCGCCGCCACCGCGGGAATGGTCAGATCCGCCGACCGCGCCCCCTCGATCTTCTCTCCATTCCGATACCACTGAAATTCCCCGGGCGATCCGCTGAAGGCTGCCGTCAGCGTCACCCCGGTTCCCAGCGGAACCGCACGCGAGACGGGCTGCAGCGTCGCCACGGGTGCCGGCGGCGGCGGCGGATCGCTGATCACAAACGACACCCGGTGCACATACGCGTCACCGCGCCCGCCGCTCGACTCGGTTCCCCAGCGCACCCCATTGGCAATCCCGGAGGTTCCGGCCCAACCGGACGCCACCACGACCCCATCCACGAGATAATCGGCACTCTGCGAAGCCGCCGCATAGACCATTTCATGGGTATGATACTGGGAAGCATCGACGCCGTTCAGCGTGACGCTCGGGCCACCCTGAAGCGAGGCCACGATCTGACCGGACACGTTGACATCGAAGAAAATGATCC
>JBIICE010000278.1:0-4613 GCA_044239025.1 Verrucomicrobiales bacterium | reverse complement strand
GTCCGGGCCATCCGGATTGCTCGCCAGCCATTCATTGAAGCGCAGTGCAGCCGCCGGTCCGGTCGGCTGCAGGGAATTCGGAGATCCCGGCGAAGGGATGGCGAGCTGCCAGCCATCCGCAAAGCGCGCGATGGAGCGTTCCGCGGCCTGTGGCCCAAAGGTCACCGCATCGGTCAGCGATCCATCCGGCAGCAGGAGCAGCAGCGATTGCCCATCGCCATCAAGGCGGAAGGCAGCCGACGCGTCGAGCGTCAGCACGAACAGGGATCCCGGCGCGAGCACCGTGCCCGCAGGAAAGGTGAACTTGGCACCCTCCGCCGGATCGTCCGTGAGGCCCATGCCGCTCAGTTCGGCGGGCGTCGATCCCGTATTCGCCAGTTCGATGAAGTCCGGTCCGGTGCCCCGCGCGAAGACCTCGCTCAGCCGCACCGCCGGGGGCGGACCAGTGCCGGGACCGAAGACGAACGACCGTTCTTCGCTCTCAAACGAGGGATGGCCATCGGCGTCCGTGTGCAGGCATTTCCAGAAGTAGGTCGTGCCGAAGGTCAGGTCGTTGAAGGGAATGGGGATTTCCGTCAGGAAACTGGAGGACGTCAGTCGCACGGTGGGTTGGCTCCACGGGCTTCCGGCTGCGCGGATCATCCATGTGGTCGACTGATGCCGCGGGGTCGGGGCGGGAGAGGAATGTGCGTAGGCGCTCGTGCGTAGCGACGACCCTGCGACGACCGCGGCGCCGGGCCCGGGAGCGAGGGCGGACGGCGTGGCTGGTCGGTGAAACGTGCCGAGGCCGAGTTGGGTATTGACGTTGGCATGACGCGCGGTCGCAAACGATTGTGCCCCGCCGAATCCGGAGGCTCCGAAATTCGCGGGCAGCAGGACGGTGTGATTGAGGAGCCAGAGCCGCTGGCGGAATTCCCCGCGGAATGCCTTCAGAAATGAATCCTTGATCCACTGCGGGCCACGCAGCGTGTCCGGCTGCGGCACCGCGAATTCGTCCCAGTAGATGTTCTGCGCGGTATTCGACAATTCTCCATCGACATCCCACGGCAGCATGGCCCAGCGGCCGCTGGCTCGCCTCCAGAGAAAGTAGTTGTGCGTGGCGTCGTCGACGGGGGCGCACCAGTTGCGGATGGCGATGTAGTCCAGCGTGGCGGTGACATCGAAGTTGGCGCTGAGCCATTGCCTCAGTACCGCGAGATCCGGCTGAACCGCGGTGGGACTGTCCCCGCGGGCCTGCCACAGCCCGGTGATCATCGCCTCCGTGTCGCGTCCGCCGATCCACTGATGCATCTGCGGTCCGTAGGTGAATTCATAGCGCTGGCGCGTGAGCCAGCCGTTCTTCGGGGGAATCGGCGCGCAGTTTCCAATGTAGTACGGACCTTCTCCGCTTGCGAGGTAGGCCGATGTCGTGCCGATGCCGGACCACGTTTCAAAGGGGACGACGCCCGTAGCCTTGTAGAATTCGCCCGTGGGTTCGGGATCCGGTTGCACGAGGCGCGCAGCTTCCGCGGCAGCGAACCTTGCGAAATGGCGGTCGTCCATTTCCGGAACTTCGAGGCGCGTGAGCAGGCCGTTGCCATTGAAGTAGATGTCGGCGTAGCGCGACGTGAAGGAGGGCAGGCCAGCCGCGCGGTAGAGCAGTCCTGCGATCCGGTGTTCCTCGCCCTTGTCCTTCATGAAGATGGCCTCGTTGCCATCCATGCGCGCGTAGCGGGGAAACTGGAACTTCCATGACTGGCGCGCCGCGTCGCGGCGGTAGCGGCTGCCGTGATGGCGCATGCGGATGTCGTAGACGATGCCGTCACGCACCAGAACCGCAGGCTGCGTGGCGGTCCATGATGCCCGTGGCAATCCGGGCGGGTCCGGCAGGGTGATCCGGCGGGGCGACTGCGAAATATTGGCCGTGAGCGTCGTGAGCGAGGCATTCGAGATGAAGACATCGTAGACCGGGCGCGTGCCGCTGCGCACCGGCGACACAAACCACGCGTGCCACGCCATGGGGTCGCCCGGACGCGGCGAGATCACTTCCGGGGCTCCCTCCCGGCTGGCGAGGAAACGATAGCGCATGATGCTGCGTGACACCTGACCCGGAACGCTGGCGCGCCATGTGCCCGGACGGTCGGTCACCGGCGTCATGCTGATCACCGTGCGGCCTTCATTGGTCAGATTGATGTCGTCGCGGAAATACTCCAGCTGCACCGTGACCGGCGGCACGGGATGCTGGGAAAGGGTGGCCTCCACCGTGACCGCTTCGCTGGCGCGGATGAGGACCGTGCCGCTGGGCGACAGTGCGCGGAATGCCGTCACGACCGGGAACGGCTGAGTTCGGCTCACCGCATTCGGGCGACCAGGGGATGGACCGGATGTGAGCGGGGCCGCCAGCCAGTTGGCCGGGTCGTGCGCAGCCCAGTTCATGGAGATCCGTTCGAGCGAACGTCCGCGGTACTGATGCTGGAGTTCGTTGAGGCCCGTCCAATCGGCTTCCGCTCCAAGGGAATTCGCGGCGATGGGCCATGGAGCGGACGACTGATAGGAAACGGCGTCGACCGTGCTGCCGGAGGACGATTCGAGTCGGATGAGTTCGCCGTCGTTGGCAAGACTGCCCTTCCACGGCCCCAGCACGGAACCCGGAGCAAGCTGGTAAGCGGTGACGGCAGCGAGCCGCTGTGGATCGCGGGCGACGACCGCGTAGCCGCCCGGGGCCAGTGCTGTCCCGGCAGGGAAGGTGAAATCAATGCCGCCCGCCAGTTTCCAGCCCGCCAGCGGCACCGGGGTACTGTCGGGATTGTGCAGTTCGATGAATTCGTGGACGTCGTCCGCAAGGTCGAGCACAGGGTCGCCGGCTGCCGTGAAGGCCGGACGTTCCACGGGATGATACATGATTTCACTGATGACCACTCCAGCAAAGGCGGGTGCAGTCATCCAGCAGAGCAGCGCAAAGCCATGGACGGCGGAAATCATGGGTCGGGTCGGGATAAAAAACGACCCCGCTGCCCGACGGGTGGACAGCGGGGTCAATGTTGTGCCGGAATCAGCGGGTCAGCCGGAAGAATTCCTGCGGTTGGTTCGCGGGAATGGTGTAGCCGCTGACGGCCGCGGGCAGGAATTCCCATGGGCCAAGGCCGAGGTTGTTGGTCCGTTCGAGCACGCCCGTGGCGTCGCTCCATGTGATGGTGACCTTGCCATCGGGGGCCGTCGCGATGGCGAGACCGCTGGGCGGCAGCTCCGGTTCGAAGGCGAAGGTTCCCGCGGCGTATCGGTTCGCCGGACCGTTGTCCGGAGAATCGGCCATGAGGTCGGCATTGAGCCCGTAAAGGCTGCGTCCCACGAAGCGCAGGCAGGCACCCCCGAACGTGCTCAGTCCGAGATTCGTCGAGCCCGCATTTCCGTTCGGTTCGAGGTCCCCGTAACCACTGGCCACGATCATGCCTTCGAATCCGGCGGGAAGCCGGAGAGGCGTGGCGAGCCGCAGAAACCGGCTGCCATCGATCAAGTTGCCGTCATTGCCCGGTTCAAAGGTGGCACTGGCAAGGGCGATGGCCGTGCGGCGGTCGTAGAGTCTGACCGAGATCGGTTGCTGCATGCCATCGCCGCTGCTGTCGAATGCACCGAGCTGGGTGATGATCACGGGTTGATCGACGTTGAATTCCATGCCGAGGGCACCGCCGAAGGACTGATTGCCGGCGAGCCCCGCGGGCACAAGGTAGGCGATCCCCGGGGTGCGGGCCTGCGGCACGGCGCAGGCGTAGTTCGAATCGAGACTGACCTGTCCGCCGCTGGCCACGGCTCGCACGATGAAGCATTGCTCGACCAGATTCGGCAGTCCGGTGACGCGGAAGCCCGTGGCGTTCGTTTCTCCGACTGGCGTGAATGGGCCCTCGGGGGTCGCTCCCGTGAAAATCCGGTAGCTGGTGGCCGGCAGGGGCTGGGTCACGGCAGGCCAGCTGAGGACGACCGCATGATTCTCGCCCCGTGCCGTGACCACCGGAGTGCCCGGGACGACCGGTGGCGTGGTTTCAAAGACAAAGGTGCCGGCTCCGTATTGGGCGACGATGGCATCCGGCGTTTCCGGGAACGATCCCGCCACCACCGGGAAGTTGAAGCGAGAGGTGCCCGTGAAGACGAGCGAGCCTTTGCCCGCATTGGTCGTCCAGCGGACATTGGGCAGCAACCCGAAGGAATTGGCGAGCCGTTCGACGGCACTGTAGCCTTCCGCGACAATGCAGCCCCGGAAACCGAGCGGCAACGTAACCGGGGTACTCAGCGTCTTGAAGCGCATGCCGCCAATTGGTTCACCGTCCTCCCGTTCCGGTGTGAATGGGTCATCCGGGCTGAAGAGCAGGGTGGCGACGATTTCCTGCGTCTCCCGGTTGTAGAGCCGCACGGAGATTTCCGAGTAAAGTCCATCGGAGTTGTCATCGAAGCAGCCGAGGCGGCTCACGATGACCGGATTGGTGACATCGAAGTCCATGCCGAGGGCCCCATTGAAGTCCTGGGTTCCGGCGACGCCCCAGGGAGTATCGTAGGCGATCTGGCGGTTCGTCCCAAGGTCGAAGGGCCGGGCGCAGACGACCGGTGAATCGAGGCCGACCTGTCCACCGGCTCCGACGCCG
>JBIICE010000277.1:0-4636 GCA_044239025.1 Verrucomicrobiales bacterium | reverse complement strand
TTCTCGAACCGTCGAAATCCAGAAAGCTGCGATGCTCGCAGCAGTCCAAGGCCTGGCGGCTTCGTGCTTTGATGAGTCGCTCCGGATTCGTCGTGCTGCCCGGTCATCAGTGCGTTTCGTTCCGGAACCACGGGGCCATTCCCTCAGAAAAGAGCCTGGCGGCTTCGTTGATGGTTGCTGACTCCGGGATCGCTGATCGGTCTGCAGTTGGTCCTGTGGCCCGGGAAAAAAGAGGGCGCGCCCCCCGCATGGGAGAGCGCGCCCCTTGATTTCCGTTGCTCAGATGGTCGGCTCAGCGGACGCGCCAGAAGCGGCGGCCGGTGGCCGAACTGAGCGGCACGCGGTATGGGCTGGTGGCTCCCGGAACGTCGGTCCAGCCATCGAGGCCGGCGGCCGATCCCGTGGTCGTCTGCAGGATGCCCTGGAAGGTCACGACGATGTCGCTTCCTTCGACGGCAATCGACAGGCCGGGCAGGCTTTCCGGGGTGGTCGACAGAGCGATTTCATCCACTTCCTGGATCGCGTTGAGGCCGCCTGTGCGCGCACCCCAGCCGAAGGTTGCACCCGCCAGTGGCGTGAAGCCAGGGATGGGAGCCTTCCAGTAGGCGATGGTGTCGCCCACGACCACGTCGAGGGTTCCGCCTGCATTCACGCGGATGAACACATCGGTGTACTGCGATCCCGTTTCGAGAACGCTGCGCGGGACGCGGATGTTCCCCATGGAAACGCCGCCCCAGCGGGCCTCGATGGCCGGCGCTTCGCCGGTCGCGTTGTCCGGATTGCCGTCTTCGTTGTCGTAGATGTCGAAGGAAACGACGAGACCGCCGCCCGAGCCATCTTCGCCAAACGGCTGATCGATTGCTTCCGGCGACCACACGAAGCTGGCGCCGTCGGCCGGAGGATTCGTGCCGTCACCGATGCGCAGGCGGAATCGGGTCGCGAAACCGAGCACGCGCACGCCCGAATTCTGATCGGCGAGGGTGAAGCTGCCGGTCAGTCCGTTCGCAGCCGGCGTCAACTGCACCATGCCAGTGTCAGCGACTCCGCCTGTCGGAAAGACCACGGCGGAACCAAGGACGGCACCACCAGCCGGAATCAGGCCGTCATTGAAATCAATGATCCGGTTCCATGCCGTCGGGTAGTCAGGTTCGATCACGGTGACCACGGCTTCATCCGATGTGAGCGTGTTGCTCGGTGCCGTGCACACGCAGCGGAAGGTCGTGCCCGACGTCGCAGCGTTCAGCACCGGAGTCGTGTAGCTTGCCGAGGTGGCTCCGGGAATGTTGCCGAAGGTGGCGGCTCCGGGAGCCCGCGACTGCCATTGGAAGGTCGTGCGGCCCGGGTCGTTGACGGCCACCGTCAGGGTCGTGCTCAGGCCCGCGCGCAGGCGGATCGACTGAGGCTGCTGGGTGATGGTGATGGGTCCGGAGTACGCTTTCGTGCTGATGGCGATGTCGTCGTAGCGGTGTTCCTCATTGAGTCCACCCGTGCGGGCCGCCACGGCAAAGCGTCCATTGGCAAGGCCCTGGAAGCCGGGGAGGACGAGATCGCGGATGATCACCGTGCCGTCATGCACCACGGAGAGCGTGGCTCCCGTGCCGGAAACGTCCTGGCGGAGTTGAATGACGGTTTCCTCGAAGACTCCGAAGTCCGACTGAAGGAGCGCCAGCGGGACGGGCACCTTGACGAGTTGGGTGCCGCGCCAGTTGACGAGGACGCCCACGCCGCTGCCGCCGTACGTGATGAAGCCCACGCGGAGGTCGTCGCCGATCCCGCTTTCCAGGCCGCCGTAGGCCTGCACCGGATTGATGTTATCGCTCCAGCTGAAGGACCAGCCGTCAGCCGGATTTCCACCGACGATCTGCGTGTTGATGGCGGCCGTGAATTCGCCAATGGCGACGCCGGGTTTGAAGTCGTCGATCACGAGGGTGCCGAACTGACCATTCACGGCTTCCGTGAGGCGGATGCTGCCGGAATTGCCGGTTCCCCCGTCGGGAAGGATCGTGGCGTTGCCGCTGAGGGTCTGCACCGCCGCCGGGAAGGCACCCGTGTTGGTCACGGTGGCCCCGTCATTGAAGGTGTCATTGATGTCGGGTGCTGCCGGGCGTGCCACGTTGAGCACAGTGAGTGTGGCCGCATTCGAGAAGACGCTGCTCGGGCTGCTTGTGCGGTAGACGCGGCAGCGGTACTGCGAGGCATTGTCGGCCGCCACGAGGAGCGGCGTGGTGTAGTTCGCTGCAGTAGCGCCCGGAATGTCACTGAAATCGGCAGCGCCTGCTCCCTTCCACTGCCACTGATAAAGTGCATTGGTGGGGTCGTTCGATGTCACGGAGAAGCTGGCGGTCCGGTTCACCACCGCGAGGGTGTCCTGCGGTTGGGCAATCACGGCGATGGGGCCGGCGTAGAGGGTGGATTTGATTTGCACCTCATCGATGGCGTGCCGCTGATTGAGGCCGCCGGTGCGCGCCGAGAAGCCGTAGCGGGCCTGCGAGAACGCCGTCCAGTTGGGGACCTGCAGTTGGTACACGAGGACGATGCCATTGAACATGACGTCGATCTTCCCGGTGTTGGACAGGCGCAGGAACACGTCCTGGAATTCTCCCTGCGTGTTCAGGAATTCGAGCGGAACAATGATGCCGCCCACGCGGTTCCTCAGCCAGAATACGTCGATGGCGGGAGCCTCGCCGACACCGTTGAAGGGATTTCCGTCCGTGCTGTCGTACACGTCGAAGGTGACCGAAAGTCCGTTGCCGACCGGTTCTTCGGCCACCGGGAACCCGGCATCCGGAAGGTCCGGGGCCCAGTGGAAACCAAAGCCATCCGCGGGAGGCACGGTGCCATTCGACATGTTGAGCTTGAAGAAGACTTCGATGCTCTCGACCGGTTGGCCGGCGTTCAGATCGTTCACCGTCCAGGTTCCGGCGAGCCCATTGGCCGCGTCGGTCAGATTCAAGCAGCCTGTGCCCGCAAAGCCATCACTTGCCAGGGCGAGCGCGCTTCCGAAGGCACCCGATCCGGCGGGGACGACGCCTTCATTGAAGTCGAAGATGGCCGTCGGTGCCGCGCGGTCGAGACTGACCACTTCCACCGTGGCCGGATTGGAAACAACGATGCCCTCCGGGCTGCTCAGAGTCACCCGGTACTGGCTGCCGGAGTCGGCCACGGTCAGGTTCGGGGTCACATAGGCCGGAACCGGATCGCCCACGGGAGCGAAGGCGGCGTCGGCCGGACGCTTGCGTTCCCATTGGTAGGTGATGCCCGTCGCCGCATTGTCGAGCACATTGAAGCGCGCCGGATAACCTGCCGCCACCCGCAGCGAAATCGGCTGACGCGTGATGAACGGTGCCAGTCCGCCGGTTGTCGAGGTAATGGCGATGTCGTCGACGAACTGATTCGTGTTGAGGCCACCAGTCCGTGCGCCCCAGCCGTACCGTGCGCCGGAAATCGGCTGGAAGCCAATCGGCAGGGCTGTGTGGATGGCCGTTCCGTTGTAGGAGAGGTCGAGCGTCCCGTTGTTGTTGATGCGCACGAGGACGTCCGCAAAAGTGTTTGTGACGAGCGCAGCCAGCGTCAGCCGGGTGCGGGATACGAGGGCACCATTCCAGAACACGTTGATGGCCGGAGCTTCTCCCGCGTCGTTGTTCGGATTGCCATCGGTGTTGTCATAGATGTCGAAGCCGATGCGGAGTCCCGATCCGGATCCGGCCTCGCCGAAGGACGTGCCGAGGTCATTGCCGACGCAGAAGCTGCAGCCGTCCGCCGGAACCGACGAGCCGCCACCCATGCGGAGTCTGAACTGTGCGGTGAAGCCGTTCACCGGATTGCCGCCGTCGAGGTCGTCCAGAAGGAATGTTCCCTGGAGGCCATTGGCGTTTTTGGTGAGCTTCAGACAGCCGGAATTGTTCACGCCGCCGTTCAGCTCAATGACTCCGGAGGACGTGCCATTGCCGAAAATCTGCGTTCCCGCAGGCAAGGCTCCATCATCGAAGTTGGCGGAGAAGCCTCCGCCGAGCGCAGGTCCAGCGCCTGCCGCAACCGCTGCCGCGGTCAGTATTGCCCTGATTCGGTTCGTCATGGGATTTTGGGTTTTTTTGGGGGGGGAAGGGAAGAGGTGCCAGCGTGGCTCCTCCACTCGGGAAAAAAGATTTTCGCCCAAGCCTGCGACTTTGCCAGAGTTGTGGCCTGAATGACAAGCTACGGACATGCGGAAATACGGAAAATGATTGGACCACAGCCGAATCCGCAGTGCGGCATCCGGCCCCGGGGGCGGTGGCGATCCGTTTCCGGTCGCGCAAATCCTGGCCAAGGCGCGGCGCTTCTTGCTGGATTGAAACTCCGTCGCTCCGCTTCCCGTTTGCATGCCAGCCGGGCCAACCGATACACCTCCCGGAAAAATACCCTATGGACCTGACCAAAACAGCATACGGCACATGGAGCGGAGGCCGCTTCATGCACTTCGGCGAGCAACTCGACGACCGGCGCTTCGCGGACGTCATCCGCCTCGCTTATCAGCAGGGCATCCGCACGTTCGTCACCGCCGATGTCTACGGCGTGGGCCGCGCGGACGAAATGCTCGGAGAAGCCCTCTCGGGGATCGACCGTTCCAGCTACTGCCTCGTGGGAACGGTCGGCCACG
>JBIICE010000276.1:0-4648 GCA_044239025.1 Verrucomicrobiales bacterium | reverse complement strand
TGCAGGGTGGAGACGGTGGGGCCTCTGGTGGCCGCTTTGGGAGTGGCGCGGCCACCGGAGGAGCGGAGGAGGTCGAGCATGGCGGGGCCGGCGATGCTCGCGGCTTCCGGGAAGAGGTTGGGATTCCTGAGAATGGCAAGGGGAGTGAGGAGGGAGCCCTGCTTCTGGGGGACGCCGGTCACGGAGTGAATGGAAACCGACAGGTCGGCGAGGTCAGCGGCGAATTCCTTTCCGGGGACCGGAATGGTCAGGTTGAAGGGGGCTTCCGGGAGGATACCGAAGCCGTGGGAACCACCCTGGGGTGGCGCGTAGGCGCGTTCGTGCCGTGGGTCGCTGAAGGGAAGCAGGTGCAGGATATCGCCTTTGGCATTGCGCACCACGAGGACGAAGGAGCCTTCCGGGGGAAGGGTGAACGCATTGGAGAGTGTGCCGAGTCCAGTGGGGCGTTCCGCGGCGCGGGTGAACTTGATGGAATCCTTGGTGAACAGGAGACCGAGGCGCAGGTGCGATCCAGCGGTCCCGGGGGTTTCGTCCTTCTGGGGCTCCTTGCTGTCCGAGGAATCGTCCGGTTTGTAGGACATGTCGAAGGAACCCGGAGGAGGCAGGGTGTCGGCTCGGGAGGGCAATTCCTTGATGCCGTCGCCCTGCCAGCCGTTGTCGATGAATCCCGAGCCACCGTCGCCGGGGACGTCCTGGGGATTGCCGGTCGAGGTATCCGGTCTGAAGTTGGCTGCGGTGCGGAGGTCGTCCACTTTTGGGCCAGGATTCCAGAGAGGCAGCCCCATGGCCACTCCGAGCGAGGAGAGGTCAGACCCGCGGAAGGTGCCTTTTGGGATGGTGGGGGAAGGAAACTCCGGGAGCGTATCTGGCGTGGCGGGGTCGTAGGGAGTGACGAGGAGGGCAGGCGATCCAGTGGCGAGGGCGATGGCCGCTTCGAGTTCCGGGAAGGAGGCACCGTCTTCGCGGACATCGACGGTGATGTCGCCGTCCTTTTCCGTGGCGGTGATGCGTGGCGGTGCGACCTCGACGCGGAAGAATCGGCGTGGGGCGATCCCATCCGGGTAGGGGATGGCGAAGGGGGTGGTGGGACGGAGAGCGACGACGGATGGCGCGGCCGGGGTCCAGCGCCCCACGAGGTTATCGCTCTCCATGAGCGTGAGCCGGGACAGCACCGGGGCAGTGGCCTGCAGGGTGACGAGACCAGGATCGCCGGCTGAGGGATAAATCAGGCTGGGAGCCGAGAGTTCCGGTTTCTGGGCCATTACGGAGGACACCGCGGCGGCGGTGGCGAAGAGCGCGGCGAGGCGCAGGCGCGCAGCGCTGCTGCGGCGGAACCCGGGACCCGGGCGGGAAGAAGCTTGCGACTTCATGACAAATTCACCTGTACTCGGGGAAGCTGTACTTTGTCACTAAGTTTCAGTAGGATTCCTCCACGAAACGATTCGCTCCTGCGGCACAGCCAATTGTGCGGTAAAAAACCCACGAATGCGTTTGCGGCGAGCGAACCGTGCGTTCAGGGTACCTCGATCCGAAATCCAACCTTGTCACCAACCGACCAAAAGCCATGCCTGCCAAATCAGCTGCCCCATCGACCACTGGAGAAGACCGCCTTGCGACGGCCCGGGCCAAGAATCTGGAGAGTGCGCTCCAGCAGATTCAGAAGGATTTCGGGGAGGGATCGATCATGCGGCTGGGGGACAACCGGAAGATGGACATCGAGGTCATTCCGACGGGCAATCTGCTGATTGACCGGGCGCTGGGATGCGGGGGATTTCCACGCGGGCGCATTGTCGAGGTGTTCGGCCCGGAATCTTCGGGGAAGACCACGCTGACGCTGACCGTGATTGCGCAGGCGCAGAAACGCGGGGGCCTCGCGGCGTTCATTGACGTGGAGCATGCGCTGGATCCGGAGTATGCGCGCAAACTGGGGGTGAAGCTTGATGACCTGCTGGTATCGCAGCCGAACAGCGGGGAAGAGGCACTGCGGATCTGCGAGACACTGATCCGTTCGAATGCGCTCGATGTGATTGTGGTGGATTCGGTGGCAGCGCTCGTGACGAAAGCCGAATTGGAGGGGGAGATCGGGGACAGTACAGTGGGGGCGCAGGCGCGGCTGATGAGTGCGGCCATGCGGAAGCTGACGAGTTTGATCTCGCGCGCGCGCACGCTCTGTATCTTCACGAATCAGATCCGTGAGAAGATCGGCGTGATGTTCGGGAATCCGGAGACCACCCCGGGCGGCCGGGCGCTGAAGTTCTTTTCGAGCGTGCGGGTGGACGTACGGCGGATTGGACAGATCAAAGGGAGCGAAGGGAACGTGACGGGCAGCCGTACCAAGGTTAAGATTGTGAAGAACAAGGTGGCTCCGCCCTTTGGGGAGGCCGAGTTCGACATCATGTACGATGAAGGGATTTCCTCGACAGGGAGCCTGCTCGATCTGGCGCTGGAGCAGGAGATTCTTCAGAAGCGGGGGTCATGGATCAGCTACAAGGGAAGCCAACTGGCCCAGGGCCGCGATGCGGTGAAGGAACTGCTCAAGGGGGATGCGGCCTTGTTTGCGGAGCTGGAGACGGCAGTGAAGGAGAAGCTCGGCATCAAGTCCGGCGGCACCGCGGCGGCGGCCCTGCCGGTGGAGCCGATCCGGGACGAGGAGTGAGCGGTGCGGCGCTTAGCGGAATCCTCCGGTAATGCCGGGTGATTTTTCAAAATGGAACGGGCCGGAAGCGCGATGGCTTCCGGCCCGGTTTGTTTTGAAGTTCTGCGCCGGACAGGGTGGGTGGGCCCGGGTTGATTCTGCTGCAGATTATTTTTTCCGGATGAATTCCGCTTCCATGACCTGTTCTCCGATTTCGCCGGAGGAATCGAGTTTGTAGACCACGACCTTCATGGTATCGGCGTCGATGCGGATGTGTTCCACGGCGGTGCCGCGTTCTTCGCCTTCAGCGTTGCGCATGGTGGCCTTGAGGGTGGGGTTGCCATTGTGTTCGGCCCAGTTGCCGGTGGTGACGCCGCCCTTGCTGTCGACGGCCATGTATTTGGCTTCCTGGGAACCCGGTTTGAGGGCGATCATGCCCTCCGACTGACGTTCTCCGGCGGAGAAGGCGACGCCGATGGCGTGTTTGCCGACACGCCAATCGTAGCTGAGGGAGGCTTCGCCGCCGGCGGTTTCCCATTTCCCGATCATCCAGCCGAGGTTGTTCTGCTCGACGATGTCGGAAAGCGGGGAAGCGCAGAGCGTGGAGCCAAAGGTGAGTGCAGCGAGGAGAGCAAGGAGTCTGGATTTCATGGAATGGGCGGTTGGATGATAGGTGCAGGGAATGTTGGGCAGGTGCTGGGGAATCTGTCAAGACAACTCACGGGACATGGTGGTTGAGGATGGTGCCGGGACGATTCAGGATGCGGGCATGGAGGAGCAACTGAAACGTCCGGCATTCCGAGGATTGGCAGCACTGCTGGAACTGGCGCGGGTTTCCAATCTGCCGACGGTGTGGGGGAATGTGCTCGCGGCCTGGCTGCTGAGCGGCGGGCCGCCGTCCGGGCTGCTGCTGGTGGTGCTCGCGGGGGCCGGCCTCGTGTATGCTGGCGGATGCACGCTGAATGATGCCTTTGATGCGGTGTGGGACCGGCGTCACCGCGCCGACCGGGTGATCCCGTCGGGCCGTCTCAGTCTCCGGGCCGTGTGGCTGGCGGGGTGGGTGGAACTCCTGACCGGTGTGGGGCTGATGGCTCTGGGTGCTGGAGGATGGTGGTGGGTGGCGGTGGCCCTTGGGGTGGCGGTGGTGGTCTATGATGCGTGGCACAAGGAGTCGCCATGGAGTGTGGTGGTGATGGGATCCTGCCGTTGGCTGCTGTATCTGAGTGCGGCGGCGGCTGCGGTGCGTGGCGCTGGCTATCCTGTCGCGGCACATGTCTGGGGTGGAGTGGTGTGGGTTTATGTGATGGTGCTGAGCCTGGTGGCGCGCGGGGAGGCGGTGGCTGGCGACCGGGTGCCGGGGACGCGGCATCTGCTGTGGCTGGTGCCGGTGATGCTGCTGGTGCTGGGAGGGGTGATGCACGGCCCGCGGGCTGGGGCCGCGGGGGCAGGCTGCGCGCTCGTGGGGGCTGCGCTGCTGCGCCCGCGCGGGAAGCCCGGCGGACGTCGGCCCGGGGTGGGAGACTGGGTGAGCCGGATGCTGGCCTTCCTTCCGGTGCTTGATTTTTCGATGCTGGTGGCGGCGGCGGGGGACCGATGGATTGCCTGGCTGCCGGTCTTTGCGGGTCTGGTGCTGCTGGCGCTGGGGATGCAGCGGCGGTTCGCAGCCACTTGAGGAGCCTGGGGAAGAACCGGGCCCGGCACCGGTTCCTGGTTAGGAAAGTCTGGGAAGAGCGGCTGCGCCGTGGCGAAGGTCCTGGTCCTGCATCTCAGGAGCAACGAAGTCCCGCGTGCAAGGTTTCCGCCGTCGGCGGGAGACACCTTGCGCACCGTCAGGCAAAGCCGTGCCGATTCTGCCAGAGCGAGCCACCGCGATCCCGATCCGCGGGTAGTTTCTGCCGCGGGCCCGCGGAAGGCGGCCGGGCAAAAGCACTCGACAAGCAGCGGCCATCGTGTCACAGAGCGGGCTTTCCGAACCGAACCATTTTCCCCTGAGATCTCATGCAAGCCCACGAA
>JBIICE010000275.1:0-4658 GCA_044239025.1 Verrucomicrobiales bacterium | reverse complement strand
TCGGCCACTGCCACCCGCACGGACAGCAGCAGCAGCAGAACATAAACACCGCGCTTCATCCCTCACGCCTCGCACGATCCCTCCGCAGCTCAAGCGCACAGCCGGAACCCGCACTCCGACCCCCCCCAAACCATGGGCAGAACCAGTCAGCCTTGACTCCCCCGGCAACTCACGCTACCACCGGGCCAGTCGGGCAACAGTTCCCACAGGTTCAAAGGGTCACAGGCCTCCTGCCACCTCTCCCGCGCCAACTCTCTCCTCTGTCATTTCCGCATGCCGCCCAGTCCCGACGAATCACCCGATCGCCTGCGGCTGCTTCTTGTCAGCATTGTACCGCCGAAAAACGACTGTGGCGTCCGCATTGTCATGCACCGGCATCTGGTGGAACGACCGTCCTTCGATGTTTACGTGGCCAATGCCGGGACGGTCGAACCCGATCCAGGCGTGCCCTTCAGCAATGTGTTCCTGCCCGGCCTCATGGGCCGGATCCGGCGCTCGCGCTTTGGTCCCTTGCTGCGCCGCTGGCTGACGGACTTCGAAAACTTCACCATACCCTACACCGGCCGGCGGCAGCTCCATGGCATCATCCGTGACTTCCGGCCCGATGTCATTCTCACGCTCGCGGAAACCGGCTGGAGCCACACGGCCGCAGCCGTTGCCCGGCAGCATGGCATCCCGCTCGCGGTCCTCTTCCTCGACTGGTTTCCGATCATGGAATACCACTATGGACACAGCTGGACCCGACCGCTGCTGAGCCGACGGTTCCGGCGTCTCTACAGGGAATGCGATCTCGCCTTCTGCACAAGCGATGGCATGCAGCGGATTCTCGGCCCGCATCCCAATAGCCATGTGATCTACCCCATGCCTGGGAAACCACAGCAGCCCTCTCACGCCGTCCGGCCGGACCGGCCCATTTTCCGCATCGTCTACGTCGGGGCCGCCTGGGGATTCTACGGCCGCATGCTCGCCAGACTCATGGAGGAACTCCACGGGTCGGATGACGTGGAACTCCGCATCATCGCTCCCAGTCTCGACTGGCCCGAATCCCAGCAGCAGGCGGCGCGCGACAACGGGGTCTATCTCGGCTTCAAGGGGCCGGATGAATCCGCTCCCTACCTTGCCGGAGCCGATGCCCTCCTCGTCGTCATGAGCTTCGAGGAAGAACACAAGCTCTTCATGCAGACGAGCTTCACCACGAAATTCCTCGACTACACCGCTTTCGGAAAACCCATCATCCTCTGGGCTCCGGAATACTGCACGCCCGTCAGCGTGGTCGAACGCGAGGGCGGAGCCATGGTGGCTGCCACCCCGGACGCGAGGGAAGTCGCCGACGCCGCACGCCGGCTGGCCAACGACGGTGCCCTGCGCGGGCGCATGGCCAGGGAAGCCTCGGAACTGCACCGCTCTCTCTTCAATCCTGACAGACTCCAGGGCATTTTCGAAAACGAAATCCTTCGCCTCGCCGGGCGCACCGCACTACCTTCCCCCGCATGAAGTCCGTCTGCCTCGCCATTCTCAACTACAACGGGGTGCAGCACCTCGAACACCTTCTGCCCTCCCTGCCCGCCGGAGCGGAAGGCTTCCACGGAACGCTCAAACCCGTCGTGCTCGACAACCGCAGTTCCAAGGGAGACGAAGCATGGGTCCGCCAACACCACCCGGAAGTCGAATTCGTCACCGCTCCCGGCAACGAGTTCATGTATTCATACAACTGGCTGGCCGCCCAGCGCAGCGAGGATATCTTCATCCTGATCAACAATGACACCCGCCTGACTCCGGGCTTCATCGCAAAGATCACCCGCCACTTTCCATCGGATGATCTCTTCTCGGTGTGCGCGCACAGCCTCAGCTGGGAAGGCACCGAGGATACCTGCGGTCCTGCAAAGCTCACCCGCGATCATGGTTTCTACCGCTGGCATTACGACATGAAACGCCAGCAGCTGTGCCACACCCTGTACAGTTCCAGCGGATTCATGGCCGTCGACCGCCGGAAATTCCTCGAACTGGGTGGATTCAGCCGACTCTACTTCCCGATGTACTGCGACGACCTCGATCTCGGGTTCCGGGCGTGGCGGCGCGGCTGGCGTTCCGTCTACGATCCGGAAAGCGTGATCTACCACCGCGAAAATGGCAGCGGAGCATCGGACTGGGTGCAGCGCCATGACCTGCGCAATTCTCTCCTTTTCGAATGGTCCTCGCTGCCCATCGAGGCGTTCTCCACACAACGGGGACTCCGCCTTGCCAACCTGATCGGCCGCGAACTGCTCGGCGGCCGCCGTTTCTGGTTCCCAGTATGGAAGGAAGCCCGCCAGCGCTGGTCCGAAGAACGCAGCCGCTACGCCGACACCAAAATCACCGAGGCCGAATACCAGCAGCTCTGCCGCAGCCTCGACCTGCCGGTGCCACCACCTCCCAGCCAGTCATGAAACGCGCCATCGTCATCGTGATCGATGCCCTCGGCATCGGTGCCCTTCCCGACGCTGCGGAATTCGGAGACGGACCGGACTGCAATACCCTCGGCAATGTCGCCAGAAGCACCGGGGGACTCCGGCTTCCGGTTCTGGGTTCGCTGGGACTTGGCTGCATTCTCGACATTGCCGGTGTCCCGCCGGTACCTCATCCGCTCGCCTCCTTCGGCCGCATGCAGGAACGATCCCGCGGCAAGGATACCACCACCGGCCACTGGGAACTCTCCGGACTCGTCCTCGCCACCCCGTTCACCACCTATCCCGACGGCTTCCCCGACGCCATCATCGCGGAATTCATGAAACGCACCGGCTGCGCAGGCGTTCTCGGCAACCGCCCCGCCTCCGGTACCGAAATCATCGAAACCCACGACGCCGAACACACCAACTCCGGCTGGCCCATCGTCTACACCAGCGCCGACAGCGTTTTCCAGATCGCTGCCAACACCGGCACGGTTCCGCTGGAACAGCTCTATTCCTGGTGCAGCACCGCACGGCAGCTGCTCGACGAAACCGCGTCCGTCAGCCGTGTCATCGCCCGCCCCTACCAGCGGAACGAAGAGGGCCAGCTCACCCGCATGGGCGGCGACCGGAGGGATTACGCGGTGCCACCGAACGCCCCTACCGTCCTCGATGCCATCGCAGCGGCCGGCGGTCGCACCATCGCGGTCGGGAAAATCGAGGACATCTTCTGCGGCATGGGTGTCACCCACTCCATCCACACGAAAGGCAATACCCACGGCCTCGCCGTAACCCACCGCGCCATCCGGGGCGAGCTGACCAGCCCGGAACTCGTCACCATCGATGACTCCCGCTGCCAGCCCGGACGGGGGGATTTTCTCTTCGTCAACCTCGTGGATACCGATTCCCTCTACGGTCACCGCCGCGATCCCCTCGGCTACGGGCGGGCTCTCGAGGAAATCGATGCGGCCCTCGGTCAGATGCTGCCGGATCTCGGCGACGACGACCTGCTGATCATCACGGGCGACCATGGCTGCGATCCCACCGCACCCGGCACCGACCACACCCGCGAACACGTTCCCCTGCTCATCTACCGGAAAGGCGCTCCCGCCGCACCGCTCGGCACACTGCCCTCCTTCACCGCGGTTGCCGACACCGTCGCTCAGTGGCTAGCCGTTCCCTTTTCATCGCCATGAATTCCTCCAGCACATCTCCCGGTCACCGCAGCCTCGTGGGCCTCGTCCCTGCCGCAGGCAAAGGCAGCCGCCTCGCTCCCTTCCCCTGCCCCAAGGAACTCTTTCCCATCGGTTACCAGGACTACGCCACCGCCGCAGGGACCGAGCAGCGCCCAAAGGTCATCAGCCAGTACCTGATCGAAAACCTCGCCCGCGCCGGAGCCTCCCGGATCCTCATCATCCTCGGAGACGGAAAGCAGGATGTCTCCCGGTACTATGGCGACGGTCACCGCTTCGGTGTCGACATTGCCTACCTTTATCAGGAAGAACTCAGCGGCATGCCCGGTGCCCTCGATCTCGCCTGGCCATGGATCGGAGACGCTGACGTGGTCTTCGGGATGCCGGACACCATCGTGGAACCACGGCACGCTTTTGAATCCCTTGTGCAGGACCATCGCCACCACGGAGCCGATCTCACCCTCGGGCTGTTCCGCACAGACAATCCCAGCAAGTTCGGAATGGTGGAATGCGACGCTTCCGGACGCGTCCTTTCCACCATCGACAAACCGGCCTCGTCCAGCCTCACGCACATGTGGGGATGCGCCTGCTGGTCCGCGGGGTTTACCACGCTGCTTCACCAGTACCTCATCGACCATCCCTACGGAAGCCGCGAAATCGTTCTGGGAGACGTCTTCAATGCGGCCATCGCCGCGGGAATGAAGGTGCGGGGCCTCGCCTTCGAGGACGGATTGTACATGGACATCGGAACGTCCCGCGAACTGGATTCCGCCCTGCGGAAATTCCACCTTTAGCGGCGGAGCCCATACGGGTCACGTCCGTACGGATCGGCAAAAACGATGCCGCGGCTCCGGCCACTGCGGCTGTAGCCGGATTCATGGCGCGGCGCATAGCTGCCGCCATGATAGTTGCCGCCGTAGTGACCGGCGTGCCCGCCGTATCCTCCCCCGTGCCATGTGGGAGCGGGACGGCAGACCGGAGCCGGAGGCGGGCAGACGCGGCGCACCACGACCCATTCGTAGCGGGGGCAGCCGTGCCA
>JBIICE010000274.1:0-4672 GCA_044239025.1 Verrucomicrobiales bacterium | reverse complement strand
CGTTTCATCTTGCTTCCTTTCCTGAATTCCCTAAAAACTCACTGAGATTGATAATTTCCATAAAAACCATAGAAACCAAATCCCCATGCCTTCCCGTCCTCTCGCTCTTTCTCTCGCACTCGCCGGCCTGACGGCTTCGCTTTCGGCCCAGAATCCACTGCAGGCCCCTCCGGCACCGCAGGGCAATGGCCCGGCGACGGTTCCGGCAGCTCCGGTGGCCCAACCCGATCCCACGGCACAGCCGGACTTCCCGAAGATCGAGGATGTCCTCAAGGGATTTGAAAAGGTGGTGAGCACGGCCGACGGCCGGAAGTCGTTCTACACGCTCTGGAGCCGGGGCAAGGACCAGCAACTCTACGCGGAACTGCCGAAGGATTTCGGCGGGCAGAAGCACTACCTCGCCCTCACGGTGGCGAGCGGCGACGACTACGCCGGCCTCCAGGCGGGCGATCTGTATTTCTACTGGCGCTCCTACGGGAAGCGCATCGCCATGGTCACCCCGGAACTGAGCATCCGCTCGACGGGCGACAAGGCGAGCCAGGACAGTATCAAGCGACTCTTCACGGACCGTGTCATCCTCGACATGCCGGTCCAGACCATCATGCCCAATGGCGGGCCGATCATCGACCTCGACGAACTCGTGGTCATGCACGCGGAAAAATTCTTCGGCGCAGAAGCGCTCGGCATGAACAAGGGGCTCTACAAGATCAAGACGGCCAAGGCTTTCCCCAATAATGTGGAAATTGCCGTGGAAGCCCCGGCGGCGGGCGGAAAACTCCGCACGTTCCACTACAGCTTCAGCCTCATCCCCGACAACACGGGCTACCAACCCCGCCTCGCGGACGAACGCGTGGGCTACTTCACGACGTCCTACACCGACTTCGGCAAATTCACCCCGGAGGAAACCAAGGCCCGCTTCATCAACCGCTGGCACCTCGAAAAAGCGGATCCCTCGCTGAAGCTCAGCCCGCCCAAAACCCCCATCATCTTCTACATCGAACACACCACGCCCATCCGCTACCGCCGCTGGGTCAAGGAAGGCGTCGAAATGTGGAACAAGGCCTTTGAGAAGGTCGGACTCGTCAACGCCATCCAGGTCTACTTCCAGGACGCCTCCACGGGCGAACACATGGAAAAGGATCCGGAAGACGTGAACTACAACTTCATCCGCTGGCTCTCGAATGGCGTGGGCACGGCCATCGGGCCCTCGCGGACCCACCCGCTCACCGGGCAGATCCTCGACGCCGACATCGTCCTCACCGACGGCTGGATCCGCCACTGGTGGCGCCAGTACAATGACATCGTCCCGCAACTCGCCATGGAAGGCGCTTCGCCAGAAACCCTCGCCTGGCTCCACGAAAATCCCCAGTGGGACCCACGCGTGCGCCTCGCCGCCCCGGAAAAACGCGCCCAGGTCATCGACCAGATGAAGCGTTCCCCGCTCCCCGCTCTCGGTGGTCACGCCCTCGCCGCCGCCATGCAGGGCGGACCACTCGCCGGACGGAACGAATACGACGGCCTCGTCGGTCGCAATGTCCAGTTCAATGGCTTCTGCCAGGCGGCCGACTGGAAGAGCCACGGACTCGCCCTCATGGACATGGCCATGGCCACGGCCGCCGCAGAAGCCGCTCCGGGCGACCAGATGATCGATGGCATTCCGGAGAATTTCATCGGACCCCTCCTCGCGGATCTCACCGTCCACGAAGTCGGTCACACCATCGGCCTCCGCCACAACTTCAAGGGTTCGAGCATCTACTCGTACGCCGAAATCAACAGCGACGCGGTGAAGGGCAAGAAACCATTCGCCTCGAGCGTCATGGACTACATCCCCATCAACGTGGTCGCCAAAAAGGATGTCCCACAGGGCGATTATGGCATGATCTCGGTCGGACCGTACGACGACTGGGCCATCGAATACGGCTATTCCTTCGAGAAGGACCTCAAGCCGATCCTCGCGAAGAATACTCAGCCGGAACTCATGTACGCCACGGACGAAGACACCGGCGGACCGGACCCGCGCGCCCGCCGCTACGACTTCGCCAAGGACCCGATCGCCTACGCGGAGAATCAGATGACACTCGTCCGCGATCACCGCAGCAAACTCCTCGATAAGTTCGTCAAGGATGGCGACTCGTGGGCCAAGGCCCGCCGTGGTTACCAGCTCACCCTCCAGACTCAGGTGCAAGCCGTCATGATGATGGCCAACTGGCTCGGCGGCAGCTTCACCCACCGGAACCGCAAGGGCGACCCCAATGCCACGGCCCCGGTCGAACCAGTGCCTGCTGCCCTGCAGCGCGACGCCCTCAAGTTCGTCCTCGTCAATACCTTCCCGGACGAAGCCTACGGACTCAGCCCGAACCTCCTCAAGTTCCTGACCGTCGACAAATGGTGGGACATGGAAAACAACTTCGAGGAACCCAACTGGCCCGTCCACGACCGCGTCCTCGGCATCCAGGCGAGCGCCATGACGGCCCTGCTCAACCCCGTCAATCTCAGCCGCGTCTTCGATAACGAATTCCGCACGGCCAACGACCAGGACGCCCTCACCCTCCCGGAGGTCCTCAACACAGTGCGCGCGGCCGCATGGAGCGAACTCGAAAACCCGGACACCAACCGCCAGTTCTCGGACCGCCAACCGCTCATCAGCAGCCTCCGCCGCAACCTCCAGCGCGAACACGTCGACCGCCTCGTCGACCTCGCCAACAACAAGCTCGGAACCGCCCCAGCCGCCAAACCGATCAGCGACCTCGCCGCTTCCCAGCTCGCCGAACTCAGGGACCAGCTCACCAAGACTGCCGCCATTGAGAAAATCGACAATTACTCCCGAGCCCACCTCCGCGAAAACGCCGCTCGCATCACCAAAATGCTCGACGCCCGCTACGTGGTCGTGAAGTAAGCCTCCCTCATTCCCATTCAGCCGGCGCGTCCCCGCTCACCACGGGGACGCGCCTTTTTTGCGCCCCCTCACCCACGGAACCGTCCTACCCGAGCCTTCCCGGCACCCACACACCCTCTCCACACATGCATACCCGTTGGATTCCCCCTACGTCCCCTCCCGTCCCCTGCCGTCCCCCTGGGTCCCTCGCTGTCCCCTAGGTCCCCCTGGGTCCCTTGCTGTCCCCTGGGCCCCCTGGGTCCCTTGCTGTCCCCTAGGTCCCCTGGGTCCCTTTCTGGCCACAGAGCGCTCAGCCCAAGGCCCTGTGCGCGGGCGATGCCCCGACGACCACAGGCCACCCCGGCATGCCACCCTGAAGTGACTCAGGAGCCTCTCCCGTGCTCCATCACCCCCTCCTCAGGCCGCCACTTTCTTCGCGGCCCCCGGAGAACGGAAGAAGACCATGAACAGGAGGAGGACGCCCACTGCACCGACCGCTGGGATCGTCCAGATCTTGTCCCACGCCTTCACTCCGTCGACCGTGTACTTCTCAGCCACCGCCCCCTGAATGTACGATCCCACAAACATCCCGAGCCCATAGGTCGCAAAGGCAATGAATCCCTGCGCCGCCGAACGGATCTTCACATCCGCCCGCTCGTCCACGTAAACCTGCCCGGTCACAAAGAAGAAGTCGTAGCAGATCCCGTGGAGAATGACTCCGAGGTACACGGGCCACATCGCAGTCCCCGCTTCGTGCCCCGCAAAGAGCATGTAGCGACCCGCCCACGCCACCATGCCCGCCACCAGCATCCACTTCACGCCCAGCCGCGCAAAGAAGAGCGGGAACACCAGCATGAAGAAAATCTCGGACATCTGACCCCAGCTCATCGTGCCTGCGACATCCGTAACCCCGCGATCCGCAAGGAACGAGCCCGTCATGTTGTAGTAAAATGCCAGAGGAATGCAGATCAGGAACGATCCAATCATGAAGATCGCAAAGGAACGGTCCTTCATGAGGGACAAGGCATCCAGGCCGAGAATGCTCCCGATACTGGCTTTGTCGCCCTTCGCGCTCGGCGGCGTATGCGGCAGCGTGAAACTGAAAATCCCGAGCACAATGCCCGCGATGGCCGCCACGTGGAAGATCTTCACATCAAGGTCGATTCCCATCCTGCTGACCAGTTGTCCGGCCGCAATCCATCCGATGGTTCCCAGCACGCGGATTCCCGGGAACTGCCGTCCCGGATTCGACATCTGGGCGAAGGCGACCGAATTCGTCAGCGCCATCGTCGGCATGTAGCAGAGCGTGTGGGCCAGCAGGAGTGGATAGAATGAACCGAACGAAGTCTGCTGCGACGCAAGGTAAATGAAGAGCGCGCCCAGAAGATGCAGGACCCCGAGCACGCGCTCGGCCGCAAAGAACCGGTCAGCGATCATTCCCATGAAGAACGGAGCAATCATCGCCGCCAGATTGGTCGTCGCATAGCAGCTCGCGGCCTGCACGTCCGTGAATCCCATCTTCTTCGTCAGAAAGGCATAGCCCGTCGCAAACCAAGCCCCCCAGACTAGATACTGGAGGAACATCATCAGGGAGAGCTTCGTGCGGACAGAGGAATTCATGCGCGTAAAAAGTGAAATCTGGGGGCGACCGTAGAAAGTTCCCTCTGCCGCGGCAAGTCCCGAAACGCGGGTTGCCTCAGATTTCTTCCGGCCCGCCGCCTGCGCCCGCGTAGTACGTCCGCAGGTAATCGCGCAGGGCCTCGCGCCATGGTCGCGGGGAAAAACCGAGCGACTGCA
>JBIICE010000273.1:0-4699 GCA_044239025.1 Verrucomicrobiales bacterium | reverse complement strand
ACAGCAGACGGCGCTGGATCTGAAGGCGAACCTCGCCAGCCCGACATTCACGGGAACGGTGAATGGCATCACGGCCGCGATGGTGGGACTCGGCAATGTGAGCAATACATCGGATGCCAACAAGCCAGTCTCCACGGCGCAGCAGACGGCGCTGGATCTGAAGGCGAACCTGGCCTCGCCGGCATTCACCGGCACGGTCAATCTTCCCGCGGGCACGGCATTGTCAGCGCCAATGAAGCTCACGGCTGGAACCAGCCTGACCTCCGCGTCATTCGGGGCCTTGGAGTTTGATGGAACGAATCTATATCTTACCGTCAACTCCGCCAGTCCGACCCGCAAGACCCTCGCGTTCACCGATGCGGTATCCTCTTCGGTCTCGATGGAAAGTCTCACCACCGCGCCGGTGGAGCCGGTGCTTGGCTGGGGCAACAATCGCGACGGCCAAACGAGCATGCCGGCCCTGGCGAATGTGGCCGCGGTCGCCGCCGGGGAGTCCCACAGTCTTATCCTGCTCGACGCCGGCACCGTGGTCGTCCGGGGTCTCAATACCAGTGGTCAGGCAACGGTCCCCGCCGGTTTGACCGGGGTCACGGAAATAGCCGCCGGTACCTCGCACAACGTGGTCCGGAAATCAGATGGCACGCTCGTCGCCTGGGGTGACAATTCCTACGGCCAAACCACCCTTCCCAGTGGAATCACAACCGCCACCCGGGTCGCGGCCGGCGAAAAACACAGCCTTGCACTGCTGGCCAACGGCAGCGTCCGCGCCTGGGGCGACAACAGTTTCGGTCAAACATCTCTGCCCGCCACTCTGACCGGTGCCGTGATCACCGCGGTCGCTGCGGGATCCGATCACTGCCTCGCGCTCAAGAATGATGGTACCGTGATCTCGTGGGGACGCGATGACGCCGGGCAGGTGACCCTTCCGTCCGGACTTGCCAACGTGGTTGCCATTGCCGCGGGTGCCTACCATAGCCTCGCGCTCAAAAATGACGGCACGGTGATCGCGTGGGGCTGGGACAGTGGCGGCCAGGCCACGGTGCCGGCTGGTCTCGGTGGCGTCGCCAAACTCGCTGGCGGTTATGCGTTCAGCATGGCCTTGAAGACCGACGGTACCGTGGTGCTGTGGGGGGATAATTCGAAGGGCCAGACCACGGTTCCCGCGGCTGCCACCCAGGTGACGCACATCGCGGCGGGCGCGTCGCACGCCCTTGCGTTGCGGGCTGACGCCATCGCGGCTCAGGTCGCCCTCCTCGATGCGGACAACGTGTTCAGTGGCAAGGTCGGCATCGGACGCACCCCGGCCACCAATGTCCTCGAAGTGAATGGCAATGCCAGCAAGAGCACGGCCGGAAGCTGGCTCTCGAATTCCGACCGCCGGATCAAGACCGACATCGAGTCGATTTCCGGGGCCTTGGACACGCTCGACAAAGTGCGTCTGGTCGATTTCCGCTATTCCGACGAATACCTTGCGGCCCACCCGGAGATCGAGAACCGGCGCTACCCGAATGTGATCGCTCAGGAATTCCAGCAGGTCTTTCCGGATGATGTGAAAAGCAGCGGCGAAACCCTGCCCGACGGATCGGAAGTCCTTCAGGTCGATACCTATCCGCTGACGATTTATTCGGCTGCGGCGATTCAGGAACTGCATCGCGAAAACCAACAGCAGCGGGAAAAGATTGCCGACCTCGAAGCACGCCTCCGCAGGATCGAGGAAACCCTCAAGCAAAAGTAAATGTCATCGACCCAGACAGCCATCCTCTCGTTTTTGCTGTCGGTTCCTGCGTTGGCAGGGAACAGCACGGACTATTCCCTTGATGCCGCGGTGTTCGATGGTGGGGGCACGGCCGGTTCCAGCGCCGACTATGCGCTCAATCCCTCGATCGGTCCCGGTATTGCCGGATCCTCTGCGGCCTATGTGTTCCGGGGCGGTTTTGCGGGAATGCTCAACGATGCCGCTTCCCTGGTTCTGGCCGCGGCAGACGCAGCGGCAAGCATGAACGAACGGGCCACCCTTCAGCTCGAAGCGAGGATCCGTTATGATGACGATACCGTAGCCGAATTGGCTCTGCCTGCGGCTGACCTCACGTGGTCCGTCGCGGAAGGTCCGCTCGCCGCGATCAACAGTACCGGTCTGGCCACTGCCGGTTCCGTTTATCAGGATACACCGGCCACTGCGAGGGCCATGTATCAGGGTCTCGCAGGGAACCTGCCACTCACCGTCCGCAACGTCACCGACGATGACTTCGGTCCCTATGCTGCAGATGGTCTGCCCGATCCATGGCAGGTGCAGTACTTCGGCGAATCCAGCCCTGCGACGGTCGTCGGTGCGAATGCGGATCCGGATGCGGACGGGTTGACCAATTTCCAGGAATACGCCTTCGGCATGGATCCCTCTCTGGGTTTCAGCGGGGTGCTGCGCTGGAGCGGTTCGAATCTGCTGGAGCGCGGCGTGCCCACCCCATTCGCCAGTGGCACGGCAGGCAGTTTCACCTTCCGTGCCGTCTTCGCCCGACGCAAGGATTTCGTCGCCGCACGTCTCTCCTACACCGTTGAGTTCAGTGGCGATCTTCTGACCTGGCAGGCTTCCACGTCCACGCCTTCGGTTCTGGCTGATGATGGCGTGATCCAGGCGGTTTCCGTTCCCTATCCGTTTTTTGTGAACGGCAGAAAGGCCACTTACTTCCGGGTGAGAGTGCAATCCCTTTGATTCCATGAAATCATTCTATCAGAAATTTGGTGCCTGGGGGCGGTCGTCCCAGTGGTGGTTGGCCCTTTGCAGCGGCGGGGCGGCTGGCCTCGTGCCGGTGGGGGATGCGGGTGCCGACATCGTTTACAGCGGACAGAAAAACATCGGCATCACGAGTGATTTCAATGGCGTCTTCATCAGCGTCACCGCCCAGGAGAGCAGCCAGACGGTCAATGGCTCGTGGGATCTTAACCCCTTTTTCGGCGGACTCGGCATCGCCAATTCCCCCGGTTTCCAGCCGGTGCGGAGCGGAACCGGCAACGAAGCCCCGATTCTTGCGCTGTCTCTCGGGGTGTCCGTGGGCGGTTCCCTGACCTATGCTTCCGGCTGGGGCGGTTCGGGCGCGGAGGATGACTCCGGCCACCTCGGGCCAGCTGCCGGACAGTTCACGGCCGGTCAGACCGGCTTCCTCGGATTCAAACTGCTGAGCGGAACCGATGTGAACTACGGCTGGATGCGCGTGAACCTGACCGCTAACGGGGAGACCGGTTCGGTGCTCGACTGGGCCTACGATAGGTCCGGAAGCCCGATCCTTAGCGGTGCCGTGGCCGATCTCGGAGCGGCGCCGATCGTGCGCCCGGCCGGCACCGAACTGACCCTCGGGGCCAGCCAGGCCGGCACCGGGCTGCTGATGGAGGAAGGTGCCAGCATCATCTTCGACGAAGGCACGGCGGGAGGCACCTACGCCGGGAACATCCAGGGGGCAGGGGAGATCAAGGTCACCGGGGCCGGTGGTCTGCGCCTGTCCGGCGTCAATCCCTTTGCCGGGACCGTTTCGGTGCTCGAGGGCAGCCGCCTCACGGTCGACGGGCCAGGGAACCTCGGCAGTGCGCAGATCAGGATCGGCACCTCGGGTTCGCTGGAATTCGATTCTCTTGCCGCAAACAATGGCAGCGCCAACACCTTTGCCAACGCCATCGGCCTCGACGGCCAGGCCGCCACCCTCAACAACAGTGGCAGCGGCAAGGTGGTCCTCTCAGGCTCGATCGATTCCAACGGCGCTGCTCTCGTCTTCACCGGCGGCTCCTTCGATGTCCTCGGTGGCATTTCCGAAGCGGGTTCACTGATCAAGGAGGGCACCGGCACCCTCACCCTCTCGGGCAACAACAACTATACGGGAGCCACCACGGTCACGGCCGGACAGCTCACGGTGAATGGTGATAGTTCGGGTTCCGTCCACACGGTTGAGTCGGGTGCGGTCCTCGGCGGTTCCGGCACCGTCGGCGCGCTCGTCGTGCAAAGCGGCGGCACCATTGCTCCCGGCAACAGCCCGGGCACCCTCTCGGTGAGTGGCTACACGATTTGGGAGGTGGGCGGCAACTACAACTGGCAGCTGCTGGACGCGATGAGCGTCGCGGGCATCGGCTGGGACACGGTTGCCATCAACGGGGTGCTGGACCTCAGCGCGCTCTCGGCAGGGGATTTCAATCTGAACCTCTGGTCGATCTCGTCTTTTGGGGCGTCGACTGGCGACGCTCTGAATTTCGACGGCAACTTGGATTACTCATGGACCATTGCCACTGCCCTCGGCGGGATCACGGGCTTCCGTGCGGGCCACTTCAGCATCTTCACAGGTGCCATGAACGGTACCAACGGATTCTCCAACGACTATACCGACGGCACTTTCTCGCTCGAGGTAAATGGCAATAATCTAAACCTCGTTTACGATGGGCTCAGCCTGTCCGGGCCCAGCCCAGTCCCTGAGCCCGCCAGCACTTTCACGGTGCTCGCGCTCTTCTCAAGTGGCCTGCTGCACCGCCGCAAGCGTGCCGTGCGTCATTGAATCAGCTGGGTGCCGGTTTCGCTGGCGGTCGCCGTCATTGACGGCTCCCGAGGACCTTCGACTGCGGCGCAACGAAGCATTGTGGAATAGGGCCCGCCGCCCGCAGGGGATTCCATCCCCTCGGCCACGGCACAGCCGCTCTTCCAACCACTTAAACCTCAGGATCC
>JBIICE010000272.1:0-4711 GCA_044239025.1 Verrucomicrobiales bacterium | reverse complement strand
GCAAGGATCGTCTCCGTGACATGCGGCCGACTGTCGGTGGCCTGGGAAAGATCGTAGACCGACACCTCGCATTCCTGACCCTGCCGCAGGATGGCATTGACCGCGGCGGTGATTGCCTGCGGGCCGGGCGTGCCTCCGCAGATGAAGTTCCTGAGTACTGTCAGGTCATCGCCGCAGGCCAGCAGTTCGCAGTGCGCGGGCCATCCATCCCGTCCGGCCCGTCCGGTCTCCTGCAGAAGATTCTCCGGTGACTTCGGCAGGTTGTAGTGCATGACAGCGCGGATGTCCGCCTTGTCGACGCCCATGCCGAACGCAATGGTTGCCACCATGATGCTGCAGCTGCCGGACATGAACAAGTCCTGGGCCTCGGCCCGCTGATCGTCCGGGAGTCCGGCGTGATACGCCCGGGCCGGCAGTCCGGCCCGCTGCAGGAAGGTGGCGATTTCCTCCGCCGTCTCCTGGCGTGTGACGTAGACGATGGCCGGCAGGCGGCCCGGCTCCCTGAGTGCAGCGAGCAGCCGTCCCTGGCGGTCGCCCAGCGATACCGGGGTCACGTGGAAATGAAGATTCTGCCGGTGAAAGCTTGTCTGGATGCGGTGTTCCGGTGCAATGCCGAAGGATTCGCAGATATCGCGGGCAACTTCCGGTGTGGCCGTCGCCGTGAGGCAGAGTACCCGCTGGATGCCGAGTGCCTTCGCAGTGCCTGCGAGCCGCAGGTAATCAGGGCGGAAATTGTGTCCCCACTGGGAAATGCAGTGCGCTTCATCAATGGCCAGCAGGGCCACGGGCAGTCTGGCGAGCGTTTCCGCGAAGCGTTCCGAGGCAAACCGCTCCGGTGCCACATAGAGTAGCCGGAGTTGTCCCGCCGCGAGCTGGATCTGCACGCGGGCCACTTCCGCAGGCGCGAGACTCGAATCAAGACGCGCTGCCGCAATGCCCCGTGCCTTGAGCGTTTCCACCTGATCCTTCATCAGGGCAATGAGCGGAGAAACGACAATGGTCAGACCATCGAGCAGCAGGGCGGGAAGCTGATAGCAGAGCGATTTCCCGGCTCCGGTCGGAAACAGTGCAAGCGTGCTGTGCCCGGCCAGCAGGGACTGCACGACCTCTTCCTGCCGCCCCCGGAAGGAGGAGTGGCCGAAGTATTTCTTCAGGGCAGCGGCTGGTTTCACGGCGGACCCCCGCCACTACCCTGCGGTCCGGCCGTTGCAAGTCGCAGTATGGCAGCTACGTCGTTCCCGTGATGAAACGAATTCTGATTGCATTGCTCGCGGCCGGTCCGGTCGCTGCCATCGAAGCCGTGACCATGGAATCGCTCACTGGTGGGCGTCCGTGGAAGCTCGTGTGGCTGGCCAACGACGGCGATCAGCTCATGGCGCTCGACCCCGCCGGAGAACCACGCGAATTATTGAGCGGGCGCGGCCGACTCGCGAGGCCGCTGCTTTCTGCCGATGGGGCTTCCGTCATGGTCACGCGCCTCGGAGCCACGGAATCGAGCGATGGCATTTCCTATGAACCCGAAATCCTGTCGATCCCATGGACCGGGGGAACTGCCCGCAGTCTTGGCAGCGGGATGGCCATTGCCGTCTGGCCCGGGAGCGCTCCCGATGCCCCGTTCGTCTATGCATTCGCCGCACTCCAGTCGAAGCGCCGGGGCGCTCTCACCGGCGAAACGATCGTGCGCTTCCATCCCGCCGCGCCTGACGGACGCGAGATTGTCTGGTCCGAACGTTCGGCGTCGCCTGACAATTTCCAGCTGTCGCGCGATGGCAGCCGGGCTGCTGGATTGTTTCCGTGGCCGCAGGCGGGGCTGGCGGATCTGACCGCACAGACATGGGCTCCGGTGGGGCATGGAGCATGGCCGAGTCTTGCTCCGGACAACAGTTATGCGATGCTGCTCCTTGATGGATCGCGAAAGCGGCTGCGTTGCTATGTGCCGCAGGTGGATCCCGGCTGGGATCTTGATCTCGCGGAGATGCCGACGCTCGCGGGCGGCGGCATCAATCACCTGCGCTGGTCGAACGATGCCGCCATCGTCACTTTCACTGGCCCGTGGGATGAGGAAGGAAATGGCGAAGCCCGCGTCCAGGCAGTCCGGCTGCGGCCGGATTTCAAGTCGCTCGAGGTGGTCCACGTGGCTGCCGTGACGGCTGGCCGGCCCGGGTCGCCTGACCTCTGGGTTGCCGGAGCCGGGGCGACGGTGAGTTCGCTGCCGCAGGCTCCGAAACCGGAAGAGAAACCGGTGGCAGGGGCATCATGGCCCCTGCATCGGGACGGCCTCGTGTTCTCGTGGGACCGGCGCGGCGGCGCCGGCGATCCGGTGCTCAAGGGACTGGCCTTCTACGGCCCTGGTGGAGTGGTCAACGTTTCTGCGGGACTCGCAGAATTCTCTCCTGCGGCGGTGGCTCCGGTTTTCGAGGCCGTGCGCACGTCGGCTTCGTGGTCCGTGGAATGCCTTGTCACGGAGCGGCGTTCCGTCCCGCCGCTCAGTGTCCGCCTGCTCTCCATCCGCAACGAAGATGGCAGCGATGCCGCCTCGCTGTACCGGGTCGATGGCAAGCTCGTGCTGCGCACCCTCACCGGCGGCCGCAATGGAGCGCCAGCGATGCAGGAACGCTTTGCGCTGACCTCCATGTTCATCGAGGACGACCGCCCTTTTTCACTCGTGCTCACCAGCCGCAACAAGCGCATCGCCTGCTACGTCGATGGCCAGCTCATGCGTGAGTTCACCGCTGAAGGGGTCGGCTGCGATGCATGGAAGTCCGGGCGCATTTACCTCGGTGACGACCGTCCGTATGGCAGTCCATGGACCGGCAGCATCGAACGGGTCGCTTTCCATTCCCGCGAACTCGGCAAGGAGGAGGTCGAGGAAGCATGGCAGCAGACCTCTGCTCATCTGGCCAGCCGCTCCCGTCCCACCCGCAATCTTGTGAAGGCAAAACTGCTCGAGTGGCCGGACCTTCCCGAGCAGGCCCAGCTGGCGGACTCGCCCGCATGGCTCCAGGCCACCGTCTGGGAAGTGGAGCAGGTCTACACCGGAGCCATGACCGACAAGCGCATCACACGCCTCCACTGGGCCGTGCTCGATGGCAAGCCTGTGCCACGTCCGGACGTGAAGGTCGGGCAGAGCATGGAGTTTTCGGTCGAGCCGGCTGCGGATCACCCGGAGACCGGGGAGGCGCGCTTGCACAATGCGGTCTCGTCCGGAGACTTGCCCGTGTGGATCGACGCCACCGTGCCCGGCCGCCACAAACCCCCGTTCCCAGTTCCCTGATTTCCCGCAGCCATGATCCGACCACTCCTTCTTGTTTCGATGCTCGCTTTCGGTGCGGCCTCCGTGGCCGTGGCGGACACTTTTCCTGCGCAATGCGCTGCTCTTGCGGAGCAGTCCGCTGATTTCGCCGTCAAAGGGGGAGAGAATCCGTGGCTGTTCCTCACTGCGGAACTGGCGCATGTCGGCAAAGGCGAGTTCTGGCAGTCGCCGCTCCCGGCGGTGAATTCGATGGCGGCTTTTCAGAAGCAGCTCGCGGAAAAAGGGGTGCAGCTCCTCGTGGTGCCGGTGCCCGCGAAAGCGGCCATCTATCCGGAGAAACTCGTGCCGGGAGCCGGGGACGTCCGTCCGCTCACACCATTCCTCGCCCAGCTCAAGGAGGCGGGCCTGAAAACGGTCGATCTCGACGCGGTCTTCCGTGCGGCGAAGCCGGGGGCGAAGGATGCGCTCTACTGCGCGACCGATGCCCATTGGTCACCCGCCGGAATTTCCATGGCGGCCGACGCCATCACTGCGGCCATCGGGGCAGACAGGAATCTGGCCCCGCTCCTCAAGGGCAAGGCTCCGGCCAACGCCGCCGGACAGCTCAAGATCAAGGGCGACCTCACCGCCGCGGAATCGCTCAAGGGAACACCCGCGGAGACCGTCGCGGTGACCTGGCCGCTCGGCAAGGAAGGGAAGGGGAGCAAGGCCGAGGCGGCCTCGCCGGTGCTGCTGCTCGGTGACAGTCACACCATGGTCTTCACGGATGGTGAAGCGCTCGGGATGCACTGCGAAGGTGCCGGACTCCGCGAGCACCTCGAGGCCCGCATGGGAAGCGGTCTCGCTCAGGTCTCCAATCAGAATTCGGGTGGCGACGGAGCCAGACGCCTGCTGCGCCAGCGCGAGCTGAGCAATCCGGATTACTGGAAGGGCCGTCGGCTCGTGATCTGGGTTTTCTCCGAACGCGAGTTCACGGCTGGCAAGTGGCGCTGACGGTCGTTCCGCTCATGCGTCAGACTGCGCGGCTTGCGGCCTCCGGCGGCCGTGAATCCGTGCGCGCATGAAACGTCTGGTACTTCTGTTTCTCGTGGTCACCGCCGCCGTCATGTCCGCGGAGGAACGGCCCAACGTCATCATCATCTATGCCGACGACCTTGGCTGGGGTGATCTGGGATGCTATGGGGCTCCGGCGGTGCGGACACCGCATCTCGACCGCATGGCCGCGGAAGGCATGCGCTTCACCGATTTCTATTCGGCGGCTGAAGTCTGCACGCCCAGCCGCGCGGCGCTCCTGACGGCGCGCTATCCCGTGCGCAGCGGCATGTGCCACGCTCAATTCCGTGTTCTCCGGGCGAATGCGAAGGGCGGCCTGCCCAGGGAGGAAGTCACCGTGGCCGAACTGCTGAAGGGCGTCGGCTACGCGACCGGCATGATCGGCAAATGGCACCTCGGTCACCG
>JBIICE010000063.1:0-18813 GCA_044239025.1 Verrucomicrobiales bacterium | reverse complement strand
GACCAGCCTGCCCCCGTTCCCGCAGCATCTCATCCAGCAGCGGTGCCACCATCATCGCATGACTGTCACCCCACAGCACACACCGCACCGGAAGGGACGCCTCGTCCAACCCAAGCCGGCCCAGCGCACCGCTGCGTACTTCCGCGAGAGTCACAGCCGGGGCAAATTTGCTCAGCGGAGCCGCCGCCTCACGGATCGCCGGCGCCAACCGCAGGGGAATCCCGTCGCCACGGTAAACCGCATAGCCAGCCGCCAGCATCAGTCCACACGCCGCTGCGCTTACCGACAGAATCCACCCGGGTGATCGTCTGGCATCTCCCGCACTCACCGGCCCGCTGCGGAACGGTCGCTCCACGCAACGCCACGACAGCACCGCAAGCACCAGCGCCCCTGCCATGCACCACCACGCCATCCCTTTCCCGAACGCCTCCCCGTAATAATATCGGCAGAATACCAGCACCGGCCAGTGCCACAGATACAGCGAATAGGAAATCAGTCCAATTCCCACCGCCGGACGGCTCGCCAGCAGCTTCCCCACCACGGTTTCACCCGATCCACTGAAAAGAATCATCATCACCGTCCCCGCACATACCGGCGCTGCCGCCAGCCCCGGAAACGGCGTCCCCGTTCCATACACCAGGACAGGCACCAGCACCAGCAGCAGCCCTGCCCAGCTGAGACCCTCCCGCACCAGCCTGGAACGAACTTCCGGACGCCCGGCCAGCGCAGCCACCGCTCCCGCCAGCAGTTCCCACATCCTCGCCGGCAGAAGATAGAACGCCGCCGACGGCCGCTTCGCCACCATGTACACACTGAGTGCAAAACTGCCCGCCAGCAACGCCGCGCACAACCACCGCACCTGCCGCAGCCCCACCCCGGCCCCCTCTCCCCGCGACCGGCCATACAGCCACATCATTCCCAGCGGCAGCAGCACATAGAACTGCTCCTCAATGGCCAGCGACCACGTGTGCAGCAGCGGCATCTCTTCAGCCGCGCCCCCGAAATACCCGTCAGCCGTGCTCCGCCAGAAATGAAAATTGGCCGCCGAAACCGCCTGAAAGGCCGCCGACAGCCCCAGTTGCCCATAATCACGAGGCATCATCAGTACCCAACCCGCCGCCAGCACGGCCACCACCATCACCACCAGTGCCGGCAGAATCCGCCGCGCCCGCCTCACCCAGAAACGCATCAGACTGAATGTCCCCTGCTCCAGCTCGCGCCGGATGATTCCCGTGATCAGATAACCGGAAATCACAAAGAACACATCCACCCCGACATACCCTCCGGGGCAAGCCACCCCCGCGTGATACAGCAGCACCGCCACAATCGCGAGAGCCCGCAGCCCGTCAATCTCCGGGCGATACTGATGAGAGTTCGTCATGGTTCACGGATTGCTGTCTGGTGCGCCCGGCCTTCGCCCACAAGCACCACCCCCGCAACCTCATTGCAGGACATTCCGTCACGCAGACGCTGCCCTCAGCGACCCGCGGCAAGGCCCCTCAAGCCTGCTTCACCGACTCCCATGCCTGCGTGAAGAGATCCTTCACAGCGGCACCGGGATCTTCCAGCATAATCAGCCGATCCCCCTCCGGAATCCGGAAACAGGGATGCTCCCGCAACGCCGCAGGAATGATCCGGGCAGCCGCCGCATTGGCCGTCGGATATCCCGTTCCCTGCGAAATACGCGCCGCCACATCAGGCCGCAGAATGTATTCCAGAAACTGATGCGCCGGCAACTTCCGGGGCGACTCCCGCAGCACACACAGACAGTCCATGTTGAAAACCGATCCCTCGTCCGGGATGAAAAAATCCAGCTCGGCATCGTCTTTCATAACCGCTACAAAATCGCCGGCATACCCCTGCACGACACTGCAGATGCCCGACGCCAGCTTGTCCTCGAAGGCCTCGGAATCATAACAGGCCACCGCCGGCTTCTGCCTGCGCAGCAGATCGCCGGCCTTCGCAATCTCGCCGGGATCGGTCGTGTTCGGCGAAAATCCGATTGCCAGCAAGGCGATCGCCGCGGCCTCCCGGGCATCGTCCAGAATCGACAGTCGCCCCTTCACCTTCTCCAGAAAGCCAGGATCGAACAGATCCGCCCAGCGCCGCGGCGGTGGCTCCACTGCGCCCTTCCGGTACCCGATGCCCGTCGATGCGCCAAGGTACGGAATCGCCCAGCGACCGTCCGGATCGGCCCGCATGCCGGTGAACCGCGGATCCAGATTCCGACGCCCGGGCAGCGCCCCGTGATCCAACTCAGCGAGCAGACCCTGCGACGCCATCTGACTGACCGCGTACTGCGAGGGACACACGAGATCGTAACCACAGCTGCCCGTGGCGGCCTTGGCCATCATTTCCTCATTCGAGTTGTAAGTATCCACCTGGACGCGGCAGTTGTGTTCCTTTTCGAAGTCGCGCACGACGTCGTCGGGCAGGTATTCGGCCCAGAGGTAGATGTTCAGAACATTTCCGTCCGGACGGCGGGCGCAGGAACCCAGAGTGGCGGCGGCGGCGAGCGGCAGAAAGCGGCGGCGGGAAAGTCGGGCGGACATGGTGCCCATGGTGTGTGCCGGGCGGGCTCTCTGCAAGCCTCGGCTCGCCGGAATTCCCCTGGCGCAGCCCGGCAATCCACGGCAAGCGGATCGCATGTCCAGTCCCGATGCGTTCCTTGCCACTGCCCTCGATGCCGCCCGTCAGGCGGGTGCCCTCCTCCGCGCCAATTTCGGGGGAGTACTCGGCGTCAACGAACTCAAGCAGTACGACATCAAGCTGGAACTCGATGTCCGCAGCCAGGAACTGATCACGGCCATCATCCTGCGCAGCTTCCCGGACCATGCCATCTACGGCGAAGAAGGCATCGGCGGCAATCAGGCCAGCGACCACCAGTGGATCGTCGATCCCATCGACGGCACCGTTAACTATTTCTATGGGATACCTCACTTCTGCGTGAGCATCGCTCTCCGCGTGGCCGGAGAAATCATCCTCGGCGTCATCTACGACCCCATGCAGGACGAAATGTTCGTCGGCCGCAAAGGCCACGCCCCGGAACTCAATGGTCAGCCCATTCAGGTGAGCGGACGGCGCGAACTGGCGGATGCCATGATCACGGTCGGCTTCTCCAAGAACCGTGAATCAATCGATGCCGGCCTCCAGCGCTTCAAGGATCTCCTCTTCAAGGTCCGCAAAACCCGCATGCTCGGCAGCGCCGCCCTCGGCATGGCCTATGTGGCCGCCGGCCGACTCGATGCCTACCTCGAGGAAGTCATCAGTCTCTGGGACGTGGCCGCAGGCATCATTCTCGTGGAAACCGCCGGCGGCCGGGCCCGCCTCTTCGAAAAGGATGCCGCCGCCGAAAAGTATTCGATGTGCTGCACCAATGGCCACCTCCCCCTCGCATGGGTCGAGGAGGAAATGGCGGGCAGCAAGGCCAACACCTGATCCGGCAACCCCTCTGCTCCCAACCTCATGACCCGCTCTGGCATCGGCTATGACGTGCACCGCCTTGTGGCGGGCCGACCTCTCATTCTCGGCGGCGTGGAAATCCCTCACGGACTCGGACTGGACGGTCACAGCGACGCCGATGTGCTCTGCCACGCCATTGCCGACGCCCTGCTCGGAGCCGCTGCCCTTCCGGACATCGGGCACTACTTCCCGCCATCGGACGAAAGCATCCGCGGCATCAGCAGCCTCGAGATTCTCCGCCGCGTCGCCGCCATCGTCCGCGAAAAGGGCGCGGTCCTCCACAACATCGACAGCACCCTCGTCGCGGAACGCCCGAAGATTCTGCCCCACGTTCCCCTCATGAAGGAACGTATCGGCGAAGCCATCGGTCTCCCGCCCTCACGCGTCGGCATCAAGGCGACCACCAACGAAGGGATGGGCTTCCCGGGCCGCGGCGAAGGCATGTGCGCCATGGCCGTCGCCTGTCTCGACATGCCGCTCATGGACTGAAGCCGCTCCGGCATCGCGGCCTTGCTCCACCGGCCAGTCAGGGCGCAGTCTCGCACCCATGAAGCTGGCCCTCTCCATTCTGTTCGGCGCTCTCACCCTGACCCCGGCAGCGGCCGGGGACCCGCTGCCGGGCACGGAACCACTCGCGCCGCGCGACGACACGGCCGCCGCCATGGTCAGTGGCATCCACCGATTCCTCGACCGGCAGACGGGCATGACGGCGGCCCAGTGCGAAACCGACTGGCTTGCCCACCGCAGCGATCCGGCGTGGCTCACTGCGAAACGCGCGACGCTCCGTCGGCAGCTTGGCCTCACGGACGCTCGTGGCGGCGGGCCGATTACGCGGGGTCCCCAGTGCGGCGCCATCGCATCAATCCCGGTGCATGCCGCCACATGGCCGGTCTTCCGCAGTCTTTCCGCTGATGGCCTCATCGCAGGACAGGGTACGGACGCTGTCATCATTCTTCCGGACTGCGGCATCAGCGCGGAGCAATCGTTCGGCCTCGTGCCGGGGCTCGCGCCGGATCAACAGGATGCCCGCCAGCTCTCCGGTCTCCCGCTCAGGGTCCTTGTGATGCCCCTGCTCGACCGCCGCAGCGCCGCTCCCATGCCGAACGGCCGCCGCACGGCCTTCAGCCAGCGCGAGGTCCTCTGGCGCGCGGCCTTCGAAATGGGCCGCACCGTGCCCGGCTACGAAATTCAGATGGTGCTCGCTGCCGCCGATGCCCTCGCCGCCGAGGGAGTTCAGCGCATCTCCCTGCTGGGATCGGGCGAAGGCGCATGGATTGCGCTGCTCGCGGCGGCCGCCGACCCCCGCTTCTCCCACGTGGCCGCCGATGGCTGCCTCGGACCATCTTCCCTGCAATGGCAGTGGCCGATCGACCGCACCATCTTCGGCTTCCAGCAGCAATTCAGCACCGCATCCCTTGCCGCGCTCCTCGCCCCCCAGCCGCTCCTCATCTCTCACCAGCGCTGGCCGGACGTTTCACTCACGGATGCCAACGGGGGCGCGCCTGGCCGACTCGCCCGCCCCTCCGGGGAGGAAATCACGGCCACATGGCAGCAACTGGTCCGGTTTTCCGCTCCACACGATTCCTTCGCGCGCACCATCCCGCCGTCCCGGCCGATCGCCGCAGAACTCGCCGCTGCCCTCGGCCATTCTGCCGAGCGACCGCTTCCGGAACCATCAGGCAACCATCCGGATAACCGCGGAGCCCAGCAGGGAAAACTCTTCGCGGCCCTGCTCGAGGACACGCAGCAGCTCATGCGGGCTTCCCCCCAGACCCGCGCCGCCTACTGGAGCAAAGCCGACTTTTCGGGTGCCGAACGCTTCGCGCAGTCAGCCGAATCCTACCGCGCCGCTTTCTGGGACGGCATCGTCGGCCGACTCCCGCCAGCCACCCAACCACCGCGCCCGCGCAGCCGCTTCCTCCAGAAGCATCCCAGTTTCACTTCATGGGAAATCGAACTCGAAGTCTACCCCGATGTCTTTGCCGCGGGCACTTTCCTCGTCCCGCATGACCTCAAGGAAGGCGAACCCCGCCCGGTCGTCGTCTGCCAGCATGGACTGGAAGGCCGACCCTCCGATGTCGCCGATCCCGCCACGGATCACCCGGCCTACCATGCCTTCGCCGCCCGCCTCGCGGAAAAAGGCTACCTCGTCTTCGCCCCGCAGAATCCCTACACTGGCGGCACGGAATTCCGCCAACTCTGCCGCAAGGCATGGCCCCTCGGCCTCTCGCTCTGGAGCTTCATCGTCCGGCAGCACGAAACCATTCTCTCATGGCTCCAGCAGCAGCCACATGCCGACCCGCAGCGCATCGCCTTCTACGGCCTGAGCTATGGCGGCAAAGCAGCCATGCGCATCCCTGCCCTCCTCCCCGGCTACTGCCTCAGCATCTGCTCGGCCGACTACAATGAATGGATCTGGAAAACCGTGGATGCCGCCGCCCCCTTTTCCTACCTCCACACGAAGGAGTACGACATGGCCGAATGGAACCTCGCCAATACCTGCAATTACGCCGAACTCAGCTGGCTCATCTTCCCCAGACCATTCATGGTCGAACGCGGCCATGACGACAATGTCAGCTGCGACGAATGGGTCGCCTGGGAATACGCCCGCACCCGCCGCCATTACTCCCGGCTCGGTCTCGCCAGCCGCACCGAAATCGAATTCTTCAATGGCCCCCATACCATCCAGGGGCTCGGCACGTTCCAGTTCCTCGACCGCTTCCTGCGGCGCTGACCCGACCCAATCCTCAGCGCGGACCGATTCCCCCGAAGAAAATCCCACCTCCCTTGAGTGCCCCGCGCTTCGCAAGGCGGATCAGAAAAAGATTCAAGGCGAGGCTGAGCAGCGCAAACGGTGCCCACACCCACAGCGCAATGCGCGCCCAGCCATGCTCGGTCGCAAACAGGCCAAGAATGCCACCCCAGAGTGCCGTGCGGAAAACCCAGCGCTTGAGCCGCTGCCTGGCGGCCTCGCCCAGCGCCGCCATCAGGTCCGGCGGACCACCCATGGCTTCCCCTCCCCCGGACGGCCGGTTCCCGCGCCCGTCATCGACCACTTCCACATCCACGAGATCAGCCTCGAGTTCAACTGGGCGCGACGGAAGCTGACGCTCCGCTTCTTCCTCCCGTTTCCCGGATTCCGGCTGCCATTCCGCTTCGCTCATTTCGTCGCCGATACCAGATTGACCAGCTCCGTGGCCTTCTCGTAAAGCTTCTTGACCTGTCCCTCGTCAAAGGACTTCCCCTCGGGCATGTCAATGAGAACGCGCAGTTCCTCGATGCCCGTGCGCAGCTTCTTCACATGCTCCAGTTTGGCAAATTCCGGATCGAGATCCGCCAGCATGGCGCTGAAATAATCCGTCAGATCCGTCCGCGCCATGACCGCCGCCCGCTCGGGATTGAATCCCCCCTCCATGGCACCGGCCGAGGCGATCTGCAGCCCGCGCAGCCAGCCGCCCATCGCAATGAGATGCGCCAGCTGCACGTCGCGCAGCAACACCATCTCGGCCTCCACATCCTTCTGCGTCGCTGCCAGATCCTGCCGCAGCCCCTTCCAGTCGCCCAGCGTCCCGTTCTCGAGCAGGCTCTTGGCATGCTCGGTGACCCTCGCTCCCGCACTGAGCACCTTCGCATGCTTCAGCACGGAACGGCCCACCGCTTCAAGGTCGTCCACTTTCTCGGTCTGAACCGACAGAAACCCATCGCCAATCAGGATGCCCAGCGCCAGCGCCACCCGGGTCCGCTCGGTCGATACAGTCTTCGGAATGTCGCGCCGCAGCCTTTCATAGGGCAGACTTCCCAGCTGGTCGAGCTGACCAAAAATCTTCCGGATGCTCGGCGTCGTAAACTGATTGACTCCGTATTCCTCCCGCATGTGCTCGTCCTCCAGCAGATCTTCCGGAACCTCTGGATCTTCTTCCTCCTCGCCTCCCGGTCCCTCATCCATTTCCTCCGGCGTCGGAGCCGCCTCAGCCGGCGGTGCCTCCGGAACACGGCTCGCCTGCGCCCGCAGGCCATTCAGGCCGCAGACAAACAGCATCATCGTCAGCAATTTCGTGCTCATGGTAGTGGATTACCCTCTGCAATAACGTTCCCCGGCCTCCAATATTCACCAGTCCCGCCAAGCCTGCCACCGTTTTTCCCACCCCCGCCCCGCAGGAATTTCCCCATCCCTCGCCCGCTCCCGTGCCACATGGGCCGGAAAAAAATTGGTGGGCAGGAATGGATTCGAACCATTGAAGGCGTGAGCCAGCAGATTTACAGTCTGCCCCGTTTGGCCACTTCGGTACCTACCCGTAAACGATGCCCCGCAGATCACGCGCACCGTCCCGCATCAATGGGAATCCCGCGCGGCAATGCAAGTGGATTTGTCACCTCGTAAACGCTTTCCGCGTGCGGTGGGAGTTTCCCGGGCCGGCGAACTTCCCCCACGCAATGGCACGCCGAACACCTCGTCCCCGCCCGCGATCCGTCAACGCTCTCGCTGCATTTCCCTCGCCCGGCCATCAGAACCGGCCATGCCCTCGCGCAACTTCTCCTGAATCCCCGGACGGCGGCACCCGGCATCACCAGTCGAACCCCATGGACAGAGAGTAATTCCGGCCGCGCTGGAAGCTCGAAAAGACCTTCTGGTCGCCGACGCCGTAGCGGCGCTCGAATTCAGCGTCGAGCAGATTGGCGGCGCGGAACGTCAGCTTGGCGGCCTTGCCGAGTTTCTTGGACATGGACCAGTCAAGTGTCGACACCGGCATCTGATAGATATCCGGATACTCCTCATTGATGCCCGCCAGCGCCAGCATCTGACCAGTGACATTCAGGAACAGCCCCGTGTACAGCCCCCAATCACGGTGATCATAACCAATGTTGAAGTTCAGGATATAATCCGGCTGGCCCTGGAGCCTCCGGGAGTCATCACCAAAGATCGGCCGCGTCCGCACCGCCCGCGAAAAGATCCGGGAATAGTTGAACCCGACCGAGATGTCCTCCAGCGTTTCCGTGAGCAGGCCGAGCGACCCCTGAAACTCCAGTTCCATCCCGTAAACCTGGGCATTCTCCACATTCGAAAAACGTCTCACCGCTCCGTTCTCCAGTTCGATCGCGTTGTCGATCATCTTGGTGAACAGGGAGGCCGCTGCCGAGGTCCGCCCCTGCGCGTACTCAAACCTCGCATCGTAATTGGTGATCGAGGACATCTCAAGGCGCCGGTTCCCGATGAAGATGGCATTGTCGAAAATATCAAGGAAGGGTACCGGTGCGATCTCCTTGAAGGAAGGCCGCGCCACCGTCCGCGAGGCCGCCAGCCGGAGCCGGGTGTCCTCCGACGTCTCCCAGGTGAAGGCCGCTGCGGGCAGGACGTCCGTCTGTGTGATGCTCGACCTCGTGAGACCCGCCACGTAGGGATTCCGGCTCCCTTCGGATAGAATCGCATTGTAGAGATTCTCCCCGCCTGTGACCCGGGCATATTCCTCAAGGTCTTCCTGCTGCACAAGGTTGGTACCCGGATTCGAGGATTCGCCCACGTTTCCATACAGCTCAATGTCGGTGGCGTCGGTCGTGAAGTCGGTCGTTTCCACCCGGGCACCCACCACAAACTGCAGCGCCCCCTGCTTCCAGTCCAGCATTCCGAACGCCGATCCAATCCGCTGGCTGCCATCGTACAGCTCGGGCGCGAGAGACTCACGGATCAGAATCAGTTCACTGTTCAGCCGGGTGAAGCGGTCACCGAAGCTGTCGGGGTCCGGAGCAGTCGGCAGCACTGACGTATCATACACCCGGCCATTGAGCCGCTCATCATACGTGAAGGTATCCCCACGGTAGCGGCGGTCCGTGTCGTCAACTCCGCCACCAACCGTCACCTTGAAGTAGTCCTCCGATTCCTTCTCTCCGCTCAGGAACATGTCGAACTCGGTGTTCACCGAGAGATTGTCATCAAAGGTCTCCCCCCAGTAGCGCCGCAGAGCGGGCAGACTCGGCGTCGGCTGCGTGAAGTACTGCGGAGTGAATCCATCAAGGGCCCTCTGCAGATCATACCGCGTCGTGAACACTCTCGTGTCCGGCTGCAGCTGATAGGATTTGTTCCATGACAGCGACGGGCGGAACGAAATGGTCTGCCCATCGCCAAACCAGAAGTCGCCGCCAATCTGGGCCGTCTGCAGCTGGCGCTGGGAATACTGAAGCGATTCCCTCACGGAATAGTCAGGCGAATCCGGTTCCCCGCGCGGCCTTCCGTACTGGAAATTGGTCGAATCCTCCGCGAGCCGGTTGAAGAAGTATGTTGCCGTGACTTCGCTGTGATCCGCCGGCTTCACCGAAGCCCCCACAAGGACACCGGCCCGCGATGTCTCGAGTCCGCGCCGCACCACCGTCGGAATGTACGGTTCCTGTTCCCTGCCATCCGGCAGAAACCCGACGCGGCCCTGCACTTCATCAGGAACATAGCCATAGCGCTTCTGGTAGTCGAACCCCAGAAAGACACCCGCATCCCGCCCCCAGAAGGTAAATGGCGTGCCCACACTCCCCTCAACCGTCATGTCGGGCTGCGGTTCGGCAATGATGCTGCCCAGTTCCGGACTGAGCGTCTTCATGGCATACGCCCCCAGTGCTTCCTTCCGGGGATTGTCCGACTCTCCGAAGAAGTACTGATCGTAATCAATGGTCTTGAGCAGATCCGGCAAGGCTCGCTCATCCGCATTCCCAAACATGTCGGTGCCGCCACCACGGGAGGTCAGAAACTCCGGATTGCCGGTCGTCTGCGTGTTGTAGCCCAGCCCGACCTTGAAATTCGCAAACGGTTCCTCCGGCCGGTTCCTCGTCTTGATGACGATGTGCCCGCCGGTGGCCTCGCCGGGAAGATTCGGCAGAAACGTCTTCGAGGTCACAATATCCTGGACCACGCTGGCAGGAAACAGATCGAGCGGCACGGCGCGGCGGTCAGGATCGGAACTGGGTACCCGGTTCCCGTTCAGATAAACTGTATTGTAACGGTCGTTGAGTCCCCGGATGACCACGAACTTACCGTCGACCACATTGACCCCCACAACTTTCGTGACGGCAGCTGCCACGTCCCGCGCTCCGGTGTTCGCGAGGAAATCCTTTCCAAGGACACTGGCAATGGCCGTGATGTCGGCCTGCAGCTGGAGGGCGGGAAGCACGGGAGCGGCCTCGGGTTCCTCCGCGAGCACTTCCACCACGGGAAGTTCCTCCACATCCTGCAGCAGACTCACGGTGGCCTGCCGCACCTGGCCCGCGGAGACCACCAGCCTGCCGCTCCGCCCGCGCGCGTAGCCGTCCTTCACCACCACAAGGGTATAGGCTCCGGCCGGAAGCTCGGGAATCACAAAGTTCCCATCCCGGTCTGTCTGCACCACCATATCCTGCCCCTCCACCTCAACCGTCGCACCAGGCAGTGGATAGCCGAAATCATCGTCGGTCACCGTCCCGGTAATCCGCCCCGCAGCCCCTTCCTGCTGCGCCGAGGCCTCGCCGCCCACCAGCAACCAGCAAGTTCCGGCCGCCAGCAGTACGCGGGTTTTGTTCAGCACCAGGGCCCATCCACTCATCTCAGCTGCGCGCATCATGGTCACTTCATCAGTTCCCCGATGGTCTCGGGTGTCATCTCCAGCCGTTCCTCAAGATGGAACCATGCCACTTCCTGCAATCCCATCACGCGTCCCCGCGGATGAGGATAGGCCGCTCCGTTGTTCACCGCTTCCTTCACGAACCGCCCCACAGCAGCCGCATCCCCATCCCCCAGCGCCAGCCGCGCACAGGCAATCCAGCACGAGGGCGCATAAAGAAAAAACACCGCCCGCGAGGAGCGCTCGGCCTCATCCCGGATCCCCCGCAGTTGAGGTCCCATACCCAGCAACCGCCCAAGACGGCCAGCTTCCGCCAGCGACGGAGCCTTCCACTCGGCTTCGTCCGGATACCGTCGGCACGCCCCAAGGTACGCCTCCCACACTCCGGTCATCGCGGCCGTCCCGACTCCCAGCCGATGCATCGTCTCGATGATCAGCGGAAGTGACTGCGGTGCCGATGGATGGCGTGCCCGCTGTACCACCGCAGCGGCCTGCCGCAGATGCTCTTCCGCCGGACCTGCCCGGCCTGAAGCCGCTTCCCGCTCGGCCAATCCACACAGCAGCCGCACCTGAGGCCCGAAATACTGGTTGGCGGGCCGCTTCAGAAACACCTCGATCTGATCGGGCTCGGGCTTTCCCAGCAGATAAGCGGTCTCGTATCCCTCCCGGTCAACGGGATCACCGACCCGGCGGAACCAATCGGCTGCCAGTTCTCCCTTCCTCTGCTGCAGAAAAAGTTCGGCCATCAGCGCATTCGTCCGCATCGTCTTCCAGGTGTCGCTCAGGGGCAGCGAATCCTGCGCAAGGGCCATGGCCTCGTCCGCCAGCGCCGCCACTCCGCGCCGCTGCCATTCCATGGCCAGCGTCGCCGCCAGCAGTGACTGATACGAGGCACCAAATGTCTTCCAGCGGCTCCTGGCCTCGCCATGGGCCCCAAGCCGGATCAGCACCTCGCACAATCTGAGCTGGGACCGGAAATGCTCGTGCTCGTCCGTCACCATCTTCCCCAGCAGATGATCGGCCACCTCAAGGTGCCGCAACCCACTTCCCGGAGGGCCGGCCTCTGCCTTGCCAGGTGACTCTGCCAGTGGAAGCGGCACCCCCGGAACAAGTTCCTCCACAGCCCGGCACACACCAGCCACTCCCATCAGCACAGCAAGGAAAAGCAGCAGAAATCGGGGAGCAACCAGCATGCGGATTGAAGTGGGGAAATGACTGCCGCGATGATGCCGCGGCTCGTCCCCGGAGACAGTGAATTGAGGTGACAATTTCGTTACCCGTGGCCACTGCCCATTATTCCTTGACCGCAGACCGGTACGACAAAGGGCGGGTCCGTCACCGGACCCGCCCCCGATTCTCCAGATCAATGTCAGCGGATCACTGCGGAATCACACGGTAGTGCAGTACGCCGTCGCCCACCGTTGCCGTGTCCTGCCAGGTGATCTGGCCGGCCGCGGCTCCAGTATCTCCCGCACCTCCGTCACTCACCACACCAAGCGGGGTCCACACCCGCAGGTCCGATGAACGCTCGACGGCGTACACGACCGCATTCCCATCAACCACCGCTGATGCAAAGGAAACCGTCGCTCTCCCGCCAGCCACACCAAGAACCGGCTCGGGCCGGGGCACGGTCACCGCATCCACCAGACCAACACTGTCAATGCCCGTCCAGCCAATCAGCATATTGCTGTCCGCCATGGCTCCGGCACGGCGCAGCGGAGTGAAGAATCCATCGGACGGAGGAAGGTCCGCAGTGGCTGACCGCAGCGGGGTCGCGGCCGTCATCCGGGGATCAAGACCAGCCTGGTCACGATGGAAGTCGGTTCCCTTCTTGCGGAGTGCCGTGGCAGTCAGCGCCGTCGCGGCAAAGGTATTGCCACCGAGACTTGCCGTGAGCGTGGCTCCGGTATTGAAGTAGTAACTGGAGGATGTCACGGCCCCGGATGACCCGGTCGTGGAGTCTCCTCCAAGGATGTTCGAATTGATGTCCTCGAAGACGCCGTTGCGCCATTCACCACCCGTCGAACGGCGCGCCAGCACTCCCTGGTCACTGCTGCCTGCCGTCGGCGTGACTCCGGCACCGCGGTTCCCGATGGCCGTGAAGTTGTAGATGAGCGGCAGCGTGTTCGGTGTGACACCCTTGTTGTTGTCTTCGGACCCATCCCATTCAAAGAGACGGTCGGAAGCGTCCGCCACCAGACGGCCAGTCACCGTTCCGGACGGATGCTGAGCATTGGCCCCGCCGGAGTTGTCGGAGATGGTGAACAGATACTGAAGACGCCCCTGATAACCCTGGTCTCCGTCAAAGCCGTCGTCTCCCTGAAACGCGGTAAAGAGATACCGGCAGTTCACATAACCACCGAACCACTCGAAACCGTCATCCTTGTTATTGAAGACGTCCTGCCACTCCACCACGGTGCCCCGGCCGACAGCTCCCAGCGTGACGCCGTTCACTTCGTTGTCGGTACCGAGCTTGAAGCCACCGTAACGGTGGGAACAGAAGCGCATGACCCCGCTGTTGTCATCAATGTTCGATCCGGAGCCCCCGGCGGCACCCACGTTCACGCCACCATAAACCGCCGTCCGGAACGATGTCGAGGAACTCAGTCCGTTGTAGAACGGCGCTCCCAGTGTCACGGTATCAAAGGATCCACCTTCGATGAGCGCAAAGCCCACCCCATTGCCTCCTTTGACATCGTTGGCGGCGGGAATCGAGGTGGCTCCGCTCGGTTCGGCCGGAGTGTCGCCACTCTGCAGGCCCGTCGCCGCATTGTGCTGCAGAAACAGGGCGTCGTTGTCTCCATCATAGCCGATCGGCGTACGCCCAAGTACCACCAGACCACCCCATCGGCCCGAGATCGCAAAGATGTTGTCAACGGCTCCACCCACGTTGGGGGAATCCGCCGCGGTCTTGGTCTTGGGATGACTGAACCCATTGGCGGCATAGCTCCAGGATGCTCCGCTGCCCACTGCTGCCAGCGTCGACGGAATCGTCGCCACTCCTCCGGGCACATACGGATCGTCAATGGACGTGAAGATGATGGGCTGATCCGGGGTCCCGTTCGCCACAATCCTCGCACCACGGCAGATGAAGAGGCTGCCCGGTTGGTCACCGGCAGCCCCGCCCTCGCAGTACGTATCCTCAATCCCGCGCACAATCGTGCCCGGCTCGATCGTCAGGATGGCCGGTGGCAGCACATAGACTACATCGCGGAGAATGTAGACGTTGTCCTTCGTCCAGCGGGTGTCCTGGGTGATGTCATTCAGGACTTCAACAAAGGCGGCCTGCGCTCCACCAGTCACGGCGGCAGCAAACGCCACAGCCACTGCTTTCAATTGGAAGGTCTTCTGTTTCATGAGTATCGGCTTCAGAGGTTTGTTTCCGTTGCTGCTCAGCGGCGGCGGCGCACCAGCATGAACCATCCACCCAGCGCTGCCGCCAGAGCAGTCGATGGCTCGGGAATCACCACCGCCAGACGATGCGACGCCGCTCCCGCTCCGAGGTCCGGCCCCACTGCCAACTGCCCCACATGCGCCGTCAGTCCCGGCACACCCACATCCGGCGAGTAGTTCACTTCAAAGGGCGGCAACCCCACCCCGGAATTCCAGGTGACCGAAGAAGAAAAGATCGCGTGCTCCGTCGCTCCGGAATTCTGTACCCACAGAAAGACACTGCGCCCGGCAATCGTCGAGGCATAGGACTGACCCTCGAACGACGCCGTGTTATCGATCGGACGGGAAATTTCGTAGAACCCATCCACCGACAGTGCATTGATCGGTCCGCTGTAGGCATACACCTCTGTGAAGGCAGCTTCCAGTGCCGAAAGGTTCGAGGAATTCGCCGCGAAATCAAAGATCGCAGGAAAGACTCCAAACCGGAGCGCCCCACTCGACAGGGCTGCGTTGTTCGTTGTCACCAGCCCATTCCCGAAATTCGAGGAATTCAGGGTTACGACAGCCTGCGCCGGAATTGCCGCCGCCATCGCGAGAATAAGAAGAAGAGATTTTTTCATGGGGTGTTTCTGTTTTGTTGGTTTATTGAATGAATCAGGAGGTCGGGTGTATTATTCAGTAAATGGCTCCTGCAGGGTGAATCCGGCCGTTCCTGCCTGCTCCTTGAAGAGAATGCCCTTGCCCGGAGCCAGCACGACTCCGCTCTGGTCGGCCCCCGATGGGCTGTCGGTCCGACGCCACCCGGTGCCGCCCAGTCCACCGCTCTTGAAGAAGTAGCCGGTGAGCACTCCGCCGTTTTCAAGGTAGACCACATCCGCCGACGCCGAGCCCGTACCGCCAGTCACAAAGTCCTTCAGGTTCGACTTCCCAAGGGTCGTCGGCAGCGTGAATGGATTCGACAGAATATTGAATCCGCTCACCACCACTGGCTTCTGCCGCCCACTGACGGTGTATCCGGTGATGTCCAGGGTGACCGGATTACCAGCGGCCTTGCGGATGACGTATACCCCTGTCAGCGGATCGATGGGTGCGTTCGGTTCCGAAGCGCCCGAAGGATTGGCGGTCTTTCTCCAGCCAGTCCCGCCCAGTCCGCTTCCCTTGTAGAAGTATCCCGTGAGCACACCTCCAGTCTGGATGAAGACCTCATCCGAGGATGCCGCTCCGGACCCGCCCAGCAGACCAGCCGTGTTCGTGGCCCCGAAGATGGTCGCAATGGTGTCATCCGGAACAATCATGTACTCGTCACCCGCAGCCACCCCGGCGACAGCTGACACGGTGGTCACTGCCGTGGCGGTTGCGGCACTGATCCTCACCCGCGAACCAATGGCCGCCCCGCTCAGAATCTGAATGGAATGGGGAGCCGCCACAAGGTCGGGGAGAGCTGTGGCGGAAAGTGTCAGGGAACTCCCGGCTGCCGCAGTCACGGTTCCACTGCTCACGACGCGGTCGACCATCGGCAGCGCCACGAGGGAGATCTGATTCGGTGGCAGCGTGACCCGCAGAAGCCCCGCGGAACGGCTTACCGGGAGATTGCTGCTGGTCTGTGCAGATACCCCAGCGGGTATCATCAGTGCCGCAGCCAAAATAAGAAGGTTTGCTTTAGCCATAAACTGAGGTTTCGGATTGCTGTTGAGTTTTCGTTTCCGGCACGTTCATGCGACGCTTACCGGCAGTGGCAGTAGAGAACTCGAGCCCCTTTCTGGAAAGCTCCCCATGGCAACGTTTTCGTTGCAGACCTGCTCCGCCGCTCTCCTGACATGCCTTGCTGACACTGCGCCGGGCTCACTTGCCAGCCGCTTCCCTTTCAATCCGAAGATACCGTTCGAACGCCGTGGCCGCCTCACCCGGCCGCCCGGCCCGGCGCAGCAACCGCGCATAACTGCGCCAAACCACGGCGTTGCCGGAATTCCGCTCCGCGGCCCGCCGCAGCATCGTGACCGCGTCATCGCCACGACCCTCGCGCTCCGCCAGCTCGGCCTGCAGCACCGCGGCCACCCCATCAGCTGGATCCAGCCGCACGCACTCCCCAAGGGCCGCCGCCGCTTCCTCGCTCCGACCCTGTCGGCTCAAAGCGTAGCCCAGCAGGCGCAGCGCCCGGGAACTCCCCGGATTGAGCGCAACCGCCCGCCGCGCCGCATCCTCCGCCCGCGGCCAATCCCCCGTCCGGATGAATCCTTCAGCGCTTCCCAACCATGCCGAGCCATTCACCGGATCCTGCCTCGCAGCTTCCGCAAACGCATCCGCCACACGGCCCTCACCCGCCTTCCTGCCACCTCGCCGCTCAGCCTCGGCAAGCTTCGACCAGTAAACGGATACTGCGGGATCCAGCGAGGCCGCCCGCCGCTGACACGAAACCGCATCCCGGTGCGCTCCCAGCGCCGACGCCGAAACCCCAAGGAGACTCCAGACCGCCGCACTGCGTGGATACCGTGCGGTCATCCTGAGCAGCAGACGCGCCCCTGCCGTCACCTTGCGCTCGGCAAGCAGCCGGAATGCCTCCTGGAACGCCGGGTCTTTCACAGGATCTCCACCGTCCGGCAACACCCACCGATCCAACGCGAGCGCCGTCCGACCCACGAGCGCCGCCGCGTCCCCGGCATTCACCACATGGGCGTAACCGACCCATTGACGCAGCGCCAGCCGATGGGTCACCAGACCTGCCACATGGCCGGAGGCATCCAGCACCGGTGAACCAACCGCCGCGGGAGCATCCGACCCCGTCAACTCGAGACTCCCGCCACCCGCCACGGTCGGATCCATCCGGCACTGCGCATCAGCAAGGGTCAGCCCCCGCGCTGGATGCAGCGACATCACCCGCACCGCTGCCACCGCCGGCACCGATCCCTTCGCAAGCAGCGCAACGGGCTCGCCTTCGAGTCCCGCCCGCACCACCAGCAGACCACGCTGCGCATCGCCGTAAACCACCCCGGTCACCCGGAAGGGACGGCCATCCCCGGTCATTCCACTCACATACTCAGGCTTCTCCATGCCTCCGAGAAGGCCGATTTCCGTCACTACCAAACCGCCCTTCGCAATGAAAAACCCGCAGCGCGACGCGAGTTCGCGCCCTTTCGCATCCCATGCCCGCAGCGAGACCACGGATGGAGCCAGCGCCACGGCCTGACGTGCGAGGGGCGATTCCTCGTCTTCGGGAACCGCAAAACCCGGCAGCGGTTCGTCGGGCACAAGATCCCACAGCGAACCGTCCGGTCCGCCTTCCAGCAGGGCTCCATCGGGTTCAAGCATCCCCGGCCCCAGTTCCGCCGCTACCTTCGGCAGTTCCACTGATGGCCCATCCTCAGCCATCAGCAGTGCCATGCATGACAACCCGCAGCAGATAGCCGTGGCCAACACAGGAAATCGTCTGATCACAGGTGACATGTGGTCCTCCGGTACCACCACCGCGCGAACTAGCACCTCAGCAGCGTGTGACGATTTTGTTTCTAAACACAACTACCGGATCCGCGATGCCAATTCTATGAACGCTGCATCCTGCTCACCTATCCGTTTATGTTTCTCCGACTCCTCTCTGTCATGACAGCCGCTCTCTGCGGAGTCTCCCTCGCCGGAGAAGCCAATCTCAAGGAAGCCATCGAGGCAAAGGCCAAAAAGAAGTACGGTCCCTATGTGGGCGTCTTCGGCGGCAGTTCTCAGGCGCAGAGCATGAATCTCGCCCTGACCTACCCGGACGGGCGCACCTTCAGTTACCGCTCGGCCGATGAAACCGGCAATGCCATCGCCGGATTCGAGGTCGGCTACCAGTGGAAACAGAAGCGCCTTCCCCTCGAGCTCGGCCTCGAATTCGAAAGCTTCTTCATGAACAGCGAGATCCGGGGTTCGCTCCCGGGAGAACAGCCTCTTGGTGTGACCACCCAACCCCCGCCGTTCCCCGGAGCCCCGGCCACTACCCTCGTGGATCCGTACTTTCCCACCCCCGATCAGATCCCCGCCGATGGACTCATCAGCTTCCAGACGGATCTGAATGCGGTCCTTTTCATGCTCAACGGCAGCATCACCCTTGACCTGAAACGCTACCGCGCCCGCCTCGGTCCCTACCTCAGCCGGGTCCGTCCCTACCTCGGATACGGCATCGGCGGAGCCCAACTCTGGTTCCGCGAAACTCAGGCGGTCACCAAGGACCCCACCAAGTCCGCAAGCGTCAGCGTGTTCGAAATGGACGAATTCGTCTTCGCACAGCAGTTCTTCGCAGGTGTCGAATACAACATCAATGACCGCTTCTCGGTCTACGGCGAATACCGTCGCCTTGACCTCGCTGACTTCGGTCCCGCCAGCGACTACCGCCACGAATCATGGATGGCCG
>JBIICE010000271.1:0-4740 GCA_044239025.1 Verrucomicrobiales bacterium | reverse complement strand
GGGCAGCACCGCAGAGCAGTGTAACAGCTAGTCACAACGCACACCGCGGCGGGCACACCCTCTTGGGACTGCGAATGCTTCGGCTGGTGCATCTGCTACGGTCACAACGCCCACCGCGGCGGGCACACCCTCTTGGGTTATTGCTGAGTACAATCGAAGGACATACAGTCACAACGCCCACCGCGGCGGGCACACCCTCTTGGGGCAAAAAACAGGAGGTTTGACGGAATAAGTCACAACGCCCACCGCGGCGGGCACACCCTCTTGGGAAGCCCTCCGGACCCTCCTGATGTACCCAATAGGTCACAACGCCCACCGCGGCGGGCACACCCTCTTGGGAGTGCTCAAATTTGGATTCTGGAAATGAACGACTTACGATTCCGTTTCCGGAAACCTCCTGTGAAAATGCCTGATCGGCTAGGTTTTTCCAGGACATTTTTTCCGTGTTTAGGTTTCCTCGGTTTCGACGAGGTCCGGTATCTGCTCCCCGTCAACGGATGCCGCACGGTAGAATTTCAGAAATGGAAGGTGTTTCTGGATGTATTCGCAGGTCAGCCATACCTGAGAAGCGAGCAGGTCTCCCAGCGTTCCGGGGTCGCCGGCAAGACGGACCCGGAGTTCGCGGTCCCAGGCATCCACGAGGCGTCGGTATCCCTCGTGGGTAAGCCTCCACTGGACCTGACCGCCTGACTGCATTGCGCGATCCTCCTCGGGCTGTGGTTTTGCCGATGAGGATGTGAAATGCTCGGGAGTGATGACTCTGCGGTTCACCAGCTTGAGAAGAAAGCGGTCGAGCCTTGCACGGAACGGTTCCTGGAGGTCGCAAACGAGGCTTTCGTAGGGATCGGCGGCGGAATGAAGGAAGCCAAGGTATGGATTGACGCCCCGGGAGCGCAGAAGGAGGTTGAGCCTGGAGAACAGGAGGCTGCTGGTGGCGTCGTACAGCGCGTTCCATTTGTCTGGTTTCTCGCGTGGTCTCCGGCGGGGTGCATGGAATTCCGGATTGATGGCGTAGCTGTTCACGAATGGGAAAAGAGCAGCGGCTGCATGTCCCTCGATGCCACGGAGTGTGTCCACGCTTTTCGCTTCGGCGAGCCGGGACATGCTGTCCTTGAGCAGATCAAGCAGAGCGGCACGCGCCGCCTCAGTGTCACTGGTCCGCGGCAGCCCGGCGAGCCAGGCGCTGTGATTACCCAGTTTGGCGGCGAGGACCTCCCGTGCCTGAGCTGTAAGCCCGGCTTGTCCGAGGGAAGCATGTCGCGCAGCCTGCCTTGCCGCCAGTTCCCAGTGTGTCCGGCTATCCGGAACCATGGTCTGCACATGCCACCCGTGCGCTGTCGCGATGGTGACTGGAATCCGCCGGCGGGCGCATCTCTGCAGCATCAGTGTACTGACGCCCTGGGCACCGAGGAATACCACGTCGCTGATCCGTTCCATCGGGGCTCGGGCCAGCAGTTCCTTTTCCTTCCTGACCACTATGCTGTCGTGATCGACTCCGGCCCAGGCTCCCTGTGTGTGGATGAACAGGGTCCGCCGGAGGGTGGCAGCTTCCGCAGCTTCCTCGTCCATGCCGCTGCCGAACTCGCGTCCCAGAAAAAGAAATCCAGCATGAAACGAAGTGAGGGCCGTCTTCTCCTCCTTCAACCTCAGATCAAGTCGTGCGAGGATTGTCCGGACATCTTCGAGTGCTCTGCCGGCCTCTTCACGGGATGCGCAGAGGATAAGAAAGTCGTCGCCGTAGCGAACCATGCGGTAGCCGAGTGCGATGACCGCCTCATCAAAACTGTCAAGATACAGATTTGCCAGAAGGGGTGAAAGCGGGCTACCCTGAAGAATGCCTCTTGCCCCGGGAACCTCATCTTCCGTGCCCCGGTAGCAGGAGCGGAGTGCAGCAAGCGTAACTTTATCCGCCATTGGCAGGAAACGCTCAAGAGCAGCGTCAAGACCGTCATGCGGAATCTCATCGAAGAATGCCGCCACATCGCTCTCGACCACCCATGTCAAACCGTCCCGGAAGGCATCGGCCACGAGTTTCCTTGCCGTCTCGATGCCGCGCCCTGCACGCCACGCATGGCTTACGCATTCCAGTTCCCTGTCAATGACCGGTGACAGAACCTCATGCAGCGCACGCTGCGCAACTCTGTCCCTGTCCTCCAGCAGACTGAGGGTTCGGGTCCCTCCGCCCGACTTCTGAATGGCAATCATTTTAGGCGCAGCCGGCCTGTAGGTGCCCGCTCTGATTTCCTCCGCAAGGGCCCGGCACCATGATTCCCTGTCGTGCAGACTGTGGATGCCTGAAGCTACGGTCTGGGTTCCTCCCGATCGGTGAAGCACTGGATCGGCCTCCGATTCGGCCTGCACTGCATCGAATGCCGGAAAGTAGACGGTGTGGCTTCCCACTCTGGCATCAAAATAGCCTCGGTCTGCTTCCAGCCTGAACCCTCCTTGCCCCCGGTGAAGCCCCTTTCCGAGATGGAACTCCTCGGCAAGGCAAAGCACCGTGCTCAGAGAGTCCAGAGCCGTCCGAGGTCCCCTTAGAAAAAGTGGGCCCATCAGGCCGCCGAGATCCTCCCGGCTGTTCTTCCGCTCGGGTCCATGCTTCTGGCTATGTCCCAACCGCACCCGCTCCATGTACCATGACCTCACTTCCACTGCGCCCTCTCCAGTCAGCAGCGCTCTTGCCGGCCCGATCCAATCGGCAAACCCAAGCGGCGACAGCCTGCTTTCGAGAAGCCCGGCAAGACGTTCCGCATTGAGCCTGCCGTCCGTACCCTGACGAAGCAGCAGGGGAGTGATGAAATCCATCGCCCATTCCCCTGAATTTCCTTCATGTTCCCACGGAAAGGTTCGGCTGATGCCTTCGACAGTCCGGCTCTCGCTTGCCGGATCAGCTGCAACCCGGAAGTTCCGCCGTTCATCACCACCAAGCCACGCGGACACATTCTGACCAAGCCGCGCGGCAACCTGAAGAGGTTCCGCACACGGGGGCACCACCACCTGAAGCCGATATTTTGCCCCCAGCCGCACCCGCGCACCCAATGGATGGCATGGCCGGAAGGTCCACCCATCCGGCATCTCAATCGCCGATCCCTCCAGTCCAATCGCACTGAGCAGAACCGCCCGCATCACAAAGAGCGGATGCTCGCGTCCGTGCGTGTTCCGGACATTCTCCAGTTCCAGAGTGAGCCGAGCCCATCCGATGGAGTTCGCAGCAGCTGCAGTATTCATCTTGCCTTGAACTTTAGCATCCCCCGAACCCGGGCATGCAAGGCATTTGATTCCCCAAACTTTGCTGCATCACTCCCTCCGGTGAGCTGAAGTCAGCACGCACGTGGCGGTTCTCTGCCGGAAGAATTACTCCCAACGGATCGCCGCAGAATAACGGCACCGCCGACTCAGTGTTCATCACTCAGGACATCCCCACTCATTCGGGAATGCCGGCGATTCGAAATACCAATGAGTGCCGTTGGCAAGCTTCCGCCGCGGCGGGCACACCCTCTTGGGCGATCTCCATGTCGCTCTGGTCGGCGAGGACGGTCACAACGCCCACCGCGGCGGGCACACCCTCTTGGGTGGCCTCGATGAAACCACACGTCGTGGAATCCGTCACAACGCCCACCGCGGCGGGCACACCCTCTTGGGAGTGCTCAAATTTGGATTCTGGAAATGAACAACTTACGATTCCGTTTCCGGAAACCTCCTCTGAAAATGCCTGATCGGCTAGGTTTTTCCAGGACATTTTTTCCGTGTTTAGGTTTTCAGGCGCCAATTTCATTTACAAATACGAGTGAAAGTTTTTGCAAAACTCAAACTTGAGTTCAGCTTTAGCTGACTTGAAGGGCGTGGAGTCTGCCTAAGCGTTCCCGTCTCAGCAAGACACCTTGGCCTGAGCGTGCGCGGGCGGTTTTCCTGCGGATGGTGGCTGCATGATGGAGTCCACAGTTTCCGATCGTTCCGCGTGTTGGCATGTGGCTCGCCGCCGAGAGTCTCTGACGGGAAGATTATCCTGAGGAGAGTGCCGACTGCCGGTGTGGCGTGGCTGATTACGGCAGCTCAGAGCGAGGCGGCGAAGGATTCGAGCGAATCGGAGACGATGGCGGCGCGGTGGAGGGCGCGGAGTTTTTCGGGATCGGCGATGGCTTCGATGGAGTCGCGGAGGCCGTCGGGGACGGAGCCGAAGCGGAGGTCGAGGGCTTCGAGGACGGATTGGCGGCTGGCGGCAAGGGTGCCTTCCTGTCGGCCTTCCTGGCGGAGTTGCTGGGCGAGAGTCATGGCACTGGTGCGGAGGGCTGGATTGCGGACTTCTTCAATTTTGCGGATGAAGCGGGGCCTGTCAATTGTGTCGGTGCGGGCGAGGAGGAAGCGGATGAAGCGGTCGAAGAGGCGGCGGGAGACGTTGGCGAGGAGGTTGTTGTCCCAGACGGCATTGCCGAGGAGGCGGCCGATGGGCTCGGCTTTGAGAACGCGGAGGACGAAGATGCCGTCGGGCGTGCCGCGGATGGCATCAAAGGGGATGGCGGCGAGCTGAATGAGGCGGAAGGCGAAGTCGGGGAGGAATGGGCGGAGGATGTCGAGCGAGGCGGCATTGCCGAAGAGGGTGGAGAACTGGGTACTGAGCTTCCAGACGTTGCGGGCCTGAGCGAGGACGACGGGGAAGATGACCGGGAGGGGTTTGGAGTTGCCATAGAGGCGGATCCATTCTTCCCAGATGTGGACCATGTAGCGGAGGAGGCGGAGGGC
>JBIICE010000270.1:0-4763 GCA_044239025.1 Verrucomicrobiales bacterium | reverse complement strand
TGGTGCGGGCGGGTGGTGTGTTGTGGATGGCCCGCCCCTACAGGGCTTCGGGGATTGGTGCGTCGGTAACCTGGGCCGATGGCCCAGGCTGGTATGGGGCGCGCCGTTGGCGCTGAAAACTCCTGGTGGGTCGATGCGGAATGGTCTGGCCATTGGTCGCCCGAGGCCGGGGACAGGAATGTCTCCGCTCCGTTCCTGGTACGGATGCGGAATGGTCTGGCGCTTTGTTGTTCCGGAGGGCCAAAGGCCCGGAGTCATACCAGCCTGGGCCAACGGCCCAGGTTGCGTGATGGCACCATTTCAGAAGGGCTGAAGGCCCGTCCCATCGGTCCGCCATGGCCCGCCCCTGCAGGGCTTCGGGGATTGGTGCGTCGGTAACCTGGGCCGTTGGCCCAGGCTGGTATGGGGCGCGCCGTTGGCGCTGAAAACCCCTGGTGGGTCGATGCGGAATGGTCTGGCTGTTTGTGCCACGAGGGCCATGGGCCCAGTTCTTCAACGGGCTCTCCAGAAAGAATCCGTCGCCCGAAGCGGCCCGGCGCAGGTTCTTCCGCATGCTCCCTCAGCCATCGATCCGGAGCCGCTCACCTGGCAGTGGAACCAGCACTTCGGTTTCCGGAAGCGCTGCCCGCAGTTCCGGCACCATCCACTCCATGGCGGGGGCATCGCCGTGCACGAGGAGCAGCTTCCGCGGGCGCACGCGCTTCGCGTATTCCACCAGTTCATCACGGGTGGCATGACCACTGAAATCGAAGGCCTCGACTTCCGCCCGCAGGGTCACGGGAGGATAGGCATGATGAAGCTTCACGGGATCTCCCGGGGCCGCCCGCCGCAGATGCCCGCCGGGACTGTCGGGATCCGCATAGCCGACAAACACCACGGAATTCTTCGGGTTATCGATGAAATGATAGGCAAAGTCATTGCTCGCGGTATACTCGCTCATCATGCCACTGCTGAGCGCGTAAATCCGACCCGGTGCCGCCGTCGTGAGCCGCTCGCCCTTCTTGGCACGGATCAGTCCGTCCATGCTTTCGAGGATCCGGAACCCCCGGTGGGTCCGCGGCACGTCATCACAATGCCGGTCAATGATCTGTGTCATGCGCGTGCTCAGTCCCCCGATGTGGACGGGAATGTCCCGCGCGAGATGCCCGGTCCGCTTGAGATCGTGAATCATGATCAGGATCTCCTGGGTCTTGCCGAGGGCAAAGACCGGCAGCAGCACACTACCCCCGCGGCCGATTGTGCGCATGATCATCTCGGCCAGGCGCCAACTCTCCCGCTGCCTCGTGTAGGCCGGATCCCGGGGAGCGGCCCCGCGCGTCGCTTCCATGATGAGCACGTCGATTCCCGTATCGGGAAACGTGGCGGCCGTGCTGAGCGTCTGTGCTTCAAAATGGACATCGCCCGTGTAGAAGACCCGCAGGTCACCGTAGTCCAGCTGCACGCCCACACTGCCCGGCAGATGCCCCGCATCGAACAATTCCGCGCGCACCCCGGTCTCCCCCACCTCGAAACTCCGTCCTGGCCGCTGATGCAGCCAGCGCCGGATCATGCCATCGATTTCCCGGTGTGTGAAGAGAGGGTACTCCTTGATCCCTTCCTGGTCCCGCTGCGAAGTCATCACGTTGCAGCTGTTGTGCAGCATGGCCTCGGTGATTTCCGCCGTCAGTGGCGTCATGACGGCGCGCAATCCAGGCTGTCGCCGCATGAGTACGGGCAAAGACCCGATGTGATCAAGATGCCCGTGTGTGATTACCGCAAGATCAAGATCCCACTGGCCAACCAGATCAAAGTCCGGCAAGGCATCGTAACCCTTGCCTTTGGGATGCATGCCTGAATCGAGCAGAATGCGGGAGCGGCCATCTTCGAGAAGATAGCTGTTGGCACCGATCTCCTGACCGCGTGTGAGATTCTGAAAATAGACTTCTGCCATCAGTAATGATTCAGGGGGAGGGGGTCATCCGGCAGCGGCCACCCGAGGGCAAGGGCAAAGCCGTCAGGGTCGCCCCGGCCTCACGTCCACGGCTGTCCCTGCAGCCATGCCAGTGCTTCCTCCAGCGAGTGGACGCGCAGGTCGGCTGGTTCTTCCTCGCTTCTGCCGCCGAGCAGACGGATGGCCACCGCGACCCCTGCATTCCGCGCCATGGCGATGTCCCGGTCGGCATCACCGATCAGCACCGAGCGCCCGGCCGCGATGCCATGCTCGCGGCACGCACGCAGAATCATCTCGGGTGACGGCTTCCGGCAGCCGCACGTGCCGGCGAGGTGAGTGCAGGCATAGATGGCATCAAAGGGCACCGCCTGCCGCGCGAGGACGGACTGCATCTCCGCGTGGACCGACTCCAGGTCGGCAGCCGACATGATTCCTTTCCCGACGCCCTGCTGATTGGTCACCAGCACGAGTTTCCAGCCCAGCGAAGCCGCCCAGCGCATCAGCGCAAAGATGCCCGGCATGAAACGGAATTCGCCGGGCGTCCTGACATAGCCCTCACCGGGGCAGCAGTTGACAACGCCGTCGCGGTCCAGAAACAATGCGCGCCCGCCTTGCATCTTCAGCAGCAATGCGCCGAACCCGTTTCCTCGCGGCCGGCGTGACAATCGGGGCAGATCCCGAAGAATTCGAGTTCATGATAGACATGGCGGAATCCCGACGATTTCTCGAGCCTCCGTTCCAGCGCACGCACCGGGCAATCCATGTCCACTTCCGCAATCTTCCCGCAGCCGGTGCACACGAGGTAATCGTGATGCCGCTCCGGAAGATGCAGAATGAAGTAGGCGGAACGGTCGTGCAGTCCCAGCCGCCGCACGACGCCGTGTGTTTCCAGCTTCATGAGAAGCCGGTACACGGTCGCCGGATCACAGCGGTCGCTCAGAGCCGCGCTCTGACTGAGTTCGGCAATGGTCACGGGTCTGTCGCGCTGCGCCATCTCGCCGATGAGCAGATCGAGGGCCCTTGTGCGGCGCAGTCCCCTTGTGCGCAGCCGATCCGCAATTCCCCCCGTGAGCCGGTCAAGTTCGGAACCTGAAATCATGTGCGGAAAGACGGCGCGGCACTTCCGGCATCAATGCAGTGCGGGCGGCACGAGATCGACCAGATTCTTGATGGCATCGGCTGAGTGCTTGTCGGCCACGAGGATTGCGTCGTCGGTCTCGACCACGATCAGGTCCTTGACCCCCAGCAGGGCAATTCGCTTTCCGGTCGTATTGAAGATGATGTTTCCTGCGGACTCGATCTGTGAAACGGCGGAGTTGGAGGCATTGCGGGCCTCATCCTGCGGGAGGTACTTGCCCACGGAGATCCACGACCCCACGTCGTCCCAGTCAAAACTCGCCTCGATGTTGAGGACCCGGTCGGCCTTCTCCATGAGGGCATAATCGATCGATATTTTGGGAAGCGATCCGAACTGTGCGGCGAGGGATGCCGCGAGGTTTTTCGAATCCTTGATTTCGGAAACGAAGCGGGCGAGTTCCGGGCAATGCGCCGACAGTTCGGCCATCACCGCGGGTACGCTCCAGATGAACATGCCGGCGTTCCAGGTGAAGGTTCCGGCCCGCAGGAATTCCTCGGCGAGGTCCGGGTTTGGCTTCTCCCGGAAGCGGGTGACTTCGTACAGAGCCGGACTGTGCTGCAGTCCGGAAATGAAGGCCCGCTTGCCTCTCTCGATGTATCCATAGCTTGGGCAGGGCCAGGTTGGGCGGATCCCGACGGTCACAAGGGCACTGGTGCGCGCTGCCACTTCGACAGCCCCGGACAGGCATTCCCGGAAGGATTCTTCCTGCTGAATGAGCTGATCTGCCGGGAGGACCATCATGACGGCATCGGGACAGCGGGCTGCCACCCAGCCGATGCCGAGGGCAATGGCGGGAGCGGTGTCCCGCTTGGCCGGTTCGGCCAGAATGTTGTCCGCGGGAATCCGGTCGCCCATGAGCATCCGCACGGAAACTTCCTGTTCCGCATTGGTGAGGATGAGAATGTTTTCCGGGGGCACCAATCCTTCGAGACGCCTCACGGCCTGTTCGAGCAGGGTGTCGCTCCCGAAGAGCTGCAGCAGTTGCTTGGGACGGGAATCCCGGCTCAGCGGCCAGAAGCGGCGGCCACTCCCGCCCGCAAGAATCACAGCGTATGTATCAGGCATGAATCGATCTTGGTGAACTGAGCGGGATGGTGACGGTCAGAGTCCGCAAACGCAAGACGGAAAGCAGACGACGCTCGTGGCAGCCACCGGGGAACGGAGCCGCGAAGCTGTTTGACGGCGCGCCGAGTCGACCCTATCACCGTCGCAGCGCTGATGCCCCCTCCGGGCCAGCCATCACATTCCCAACCTCCCATCCTCATGAACGCAATTGAACTTCTCGGAACACTTCTCGGCGGCGGCGGCTCCGGCGGCGGCAGTCAGGCTGGCGCGCAGATTCTGCGCGACATTCTCGGCGGTGGCCAACCGCAGCAGCCAGCGCCGCAGCAACCGCAGCAACCGGCGCAGCGGCCCCAGCCGCAGCAGGTACCGGTCAGCACCCAGGACCGCTGGCAGTCGGGTGGTCCGGATGTTCTCCGCCCTGCCCCGCAGGCGCAGCCACCGCTCGAGGAGGAAGCCGCGATCCTCATCCGCGCCATGCTCAATGCGGCGCGCGCCGATGGCCGGATGGACCGGGACGAAGAACAGAAGATCCTCCGGCTCATCGGCCAACCGACCCCGGAAGTGGTCAATTTCATCCGCGCGGAATTCGAGAAGCCGGTGAACGTCCGTGACTTTGCATGGTCGGTGCCG
>JBIICE010000062.1:0-19160 GCA_044239025.1 Verrucomicrobiales bacterium | reverse complement strand
GGGCGTCGGCACGCGGAAGAATCGCTCTCCGGACAAGCGCCCAGCCGTCAATCCGGGCTCGATCAGAAAATCGCCATCGCCGGCGGACGCATTGAGGCCATGCACCGCAAGCACGTTCCGTCCCGCCGCCAGCCACGGCAATGCCGAGACGAGACTGATTTCCTCAGCCGCCGCGCCCGCCCCCGCAGGACGGGCCTCGCTGGCCCGGCCGTCCCATGGCACCGCTCCCTCGGGGGCATTGCGCCGCGCCACTTCCCGGCCATTCAGATAGGCCACGAATCCGTCGTCGTAGCGCATCCGCAGCGTCAGCAAATCCAGCGACGCAGGGTTGGCCACACTGAAGGGAATCCGCAGCAGCAGGGAACTGGAAACATTCTGCATCGACGCCCCCACATGCGTGCGGACCCACGGTGTCAGCCGCAGAATCTCCAGCGGCGACACCCCGACCGCGAGCGCGCCGATCTGCGATGAAGTAAGGGCCCGCGACCACATCGCCACATCATCGACCAGCCCATCGTAGGGATTCGTGCCCGTCACACTGCCCGCACCCAGCAGAAAACTGCGGAACGCGACCAACGGAGCGACATTCTCTCCGGAGGTCAGCAGCTGGCCGTTCTGCCAGATTTCCTTCCAGCTTCCTTTCTTCTGGAAGACGTAATGATTCCAGCGCCCGCGCCACATCATGGCATTCGGCTCGCCCACGGCGATGCGGTGCTGCCCGGAATCGCAGCAACCCCCAGTGTCCCAGTAAATCACGGAATCGGACCACGGCAGATGCGCCCCGAGCGCCCGGGTGCCACTGCCGTCGGCCGCTGCGCCGGCATAAAAGAGGAATCCAGGCGAAGGCTGAACCGCGGCCCCGTACGTCCACGCGCTCACTGCCACTTCGTTGCTCGTCACCACCGCATCAAAGACACCCGAAGCCGCCGACGGCACGGTCATCACACCGCTTCCCCCGAAACTCATCGCCCGGTCGCCCGGCTTTCCGGTCACCCCGTCACCGTCCGCCGTGTAGCTGGCCCGGCTGACCGATCCCGCCCTGCCCTGTCCGGTGGCATCGCCCGCCACGGATGGCTGCGTGGCATCATTGAACCGCCACAGCGCCATGGGCCCCTCGCCATTCATTCCGGAAGTCGCATCGAATCCCACACCAGTCCTCACCGGACGCCATCCGGTCTCGGGAAAATCCGCCTGTTCCCAGCCGGGGACCGGAGCTTCCGGGACGAGCGCCGAGCCATCGGCACCGGAGACCACGAGAGCCGCAGAGTCGCCCGCCAGCCCGATCCCATAGGAAATGTTCGCCGACTGCCGCGGGTAATTCCGGATCACGGAAACCACCGTCACTCCGTCGGGCTTGCTCAGCAGCACACTGCCGCCGGAAGCACTCAGCCGGAAACCAGTATGCAGTGGCGACCCCGGAACGGCCCGGTTCTTCCCGGACGCAAAAACCACCACCGCCGCCCCGGCCTCCAGCCGCAGCGGCGACGGAATCCTCCACTTCGACGGCAGCGCCGGATCATCGCTCAGATACCATCCGCCCAGATTCATGCTCACCGGCCCGCCATTCGTGATCTCGATCCAGTCAGGCGAATCCCCGTCCTCGTCTTCCAGTCCGCCCCGGTTCTCGCAGAGGATCTCACTCACGTACGGCCGCCCCACGGGCACCGCCGGGTCAACCGTCAGTTCCCAGTCCGTCGCCGCAAAAGCATTGCCTGCCGCGTCGGCAATGCCATGTGACTCCCGCCACGAGATCTTCGCGACGCCCGCTCCGGCCGGCGTTGCCAACCGGAACCACCAGACGGTCGGCGACTGCGCCTCGGCCGCCGCACAGGGCACCCCGTTCACCAGCAGATCGCCAGCCTCGACTCCCGTGACGGGCTCACTGAAAGTCACGGTGACCGCGGCCAGTTCCGCCACGCGCGAACCGGCCACCGGATCGCTGCTGTCGACCGCCGGCGGAGTCCGGTCTTCCTCGGGACCGAACACCTCGAACTCAGCAAAACTGAGTGCCTCGGCAGCCACGGTTTCCACCCTCGCCCAGCGCGCCCCCACCACCCCTGGCACCTCCACGGTCACATCATACTGACGCCCGCCACGCACCATGATTTCGCGCGACACATTCACCACTTCCTGCCAGACCACTCTGCCATCGGCGGACCGCAGCGAAAGCCGCAGGTCGCGGTTCACGGTGAAATCCGTCCGGTTGTAGATCCTCACAAAATCAACCTCCCGGTCGACCGCTGCACCGCCAGCCAGATCAATTTCGTAATGCTGCACCGTTCCGGTCGCCCGGCTGTGATACACCGGCCGCCCGAGGTGATTGTAATCGCCGTCGATGATCCCGTCATTGCCGGCATCGGGCGGGGTGCCGTAGCCTCCGGGATGCGACGCCGTCCACGGCTTCCGCAGCGCCAGATTCAACGGCACCGGAGCCCGTTGACCATGAATCTCCAGCTCGGCAAAGGTCAGAAAATCAGGATTCACCGGAACATCCGTGCGCTCGAGCCGCACGATCCGTCCCCGCACGCCGCGAACAGAAACGGTTCCCCAGGGATTCCCCGCCACCTGCCCGGCCAGCACCGTCTCGTCATGCACCACCAACCCCGCCCCATCAGTGACCCGGATCCGCAGATTGCGCACGGTCGCCTGCGCCTGATCGGTGCGCGGCCACAGCATGATCCGGTCGAGATGGAAATCCGCCCCGAGATCCACTTCGATCGAGGGAGCGGCATCGGGAATCTGTGTATGCCAGACCGATCCGCCTGTGAAGAATTGCCCGTCCCGGTTTCCATCAATGACATCCTCGGGAACCGATCCATAACCGGACGAAGACGCCCGCACCGTACGCCCGACCGCCAGATTCGCCGGAGCCGCCCGCACGACCTGCTCCGTTCCGGGAAAAAGCACCCCGCAGAGCAGGAGCCATCCCATGGCCAAGCCTCGGTGGGTCCTCATGACTCCTCTCCTCCCTGGTACAGATTCATGATCACGCTAATTGCCTGATACTGCTCTGCTGTCATCCGTCCGTTGGTGATCGCCTGCTGAATCCACGACTTGATATGATCGGGCGTGTGCATCCGACCCGCCAGATGTTCCACACTGCGTTCATCATTGAAGTAACCAATTGAATGCTTCTGCTCCCGTACCGGATGATACGCCTCGCAGCCGGTCTGCAGTCCCGCCATGCCTTCGATGAGCCCGATGCCAATGTGATTCGCCAGCCCGGCCCGGAATAATGCTCCGGTGAGCGGAGGATCGAACCCCCACACGGAGAACAGAATCACCTGGGCACTGCCGCCGAGATCAAGGTGGTAGTAAATCGCTTCCAGCTGATCCGCCGCGGCACCGCGCGCCATGAGCGGCTGATCCGTGATGCAGATCAGATGGTCCACCCCGTAGGCCATCCGGATCCGGTCAATCTCTCCATTAACTCTGGCAACATCGAGATAGCCCGTGACGCCATCCCGCGAGAAGAAGGAATTGGGAATGCGCCTTGCCTTCGCAGAAAACCGGAAGGCCTCCTGGGCGGCATTGAGTTCATTGATGAATTCGCCGAGGTGCTCGCGGTAGCTGAGCGATGGCGACGAACTCCACACGGCCACCGTCCGGGGCTTCTGGAGCAGGAACGCGGCACTGCGCCGCTGCACCCCGGTGACCCGTTCGGGATCCGCCAGCGCCCTCGCGCGGTCCCATGGCCGGCGTTGGCAGAGCACGGCCCGGGGATTGCGCGCGAACAGCACGGGCACCGCCCAGTCCATCGGTTCCGCATCTTCGGAATGACTCACCGCAATGCGCGCCTCGCGCATGGCGTCGGAAATCGTCAGCCCATGCGCCAGACACGAATAGAAGTGGAGCGAGAACAGCGAGGCCAATTGATCGACCACGGAATACTGGTTCGCCACGACGGCGGGAATGCCTTCCTCGGCCAGTTCCACGGCCACCCCGCGGTTGTAGTTGGTTCCTTCTGCCCGGTCGCGCCCCGGCTTCCCGTTCCCTCCATCTCCGGGCCCATGACCCCGCCCGGTTTCGCATGCGTTCAGAAAGACAATCCGGATGCCCCGGCCGCGCACCAGATCCGCAAACTGCCGCGCACTGACCCGATGCACCTCCCCGCTCTCCCGCTCGAAATCAATCGTGCCTCCACTCTTCACATCATGGCTTCCGTGCCCGATGAAATGCAGGACGTCATATTCCTGATCATCCGTCGCAAACCTCAGCTGGCTGTGCAGCAGATCGGGCGTGCACCGCGGAATCACATCCACGTCCACCAGATCAAGGTCAATCAGCGCCCGGAAGGAATCCCGGATGCGCTCGATTTCCTGTTCATCGGACAGCATGGCAGCACCCGCAGCCTGCGCCGAGGCCACCAGAATCCGGAGTCTCCCATTGCGCCGCGTGATCCGGTCGGCTGGCACCGGTGTGAGCACATTGCGGAGGAAGCGGACATTGCCGGTGGAAAGGAATCCCTTGTACCCCGGATCCCATGCCATCTCCCAGGGAAGATCGGACAGCCATGGCACCATCGACGTGAAGACAATATTCAGCTCGCGGTTCCGGTGCGCATACACCACGGAATCATAGAGCCTCCGCACCTGCCCGGTGAAGAGGGCTTCGAAGAGCTTTTCCCCAAGCCGCTGCACAAACTTTTCAGGCCCGGCGGGATCGCGGTCGCCTTCCTTGAGCGGGGTACCCTCATTGGTGTAGGCCAGCAGGGCCTTCTGCATGTCAGTGATCTCGCCGAACAGTTTCCATGCGTCATCGCGCTGCTCGGGTTTCCAGATGGTCTGCACGGCGTCACCAGCCTTGACATTGGGCGTGTAGAACGGCTCGGCGACCCGCGCACTGCCGTACTGCGCCAGCAGCATGAGGGTGGACCGCTGGTTCTCGAAATGATCCGTCATCACTGATGCCAGCACGGTCAGATACAGGGTGTCCTCGTCTTCCCAGCCATCCGGTTCCAGCAGGACAGGCTTCACGGTCCGACGGGACGGCACGGCCGCCCGGGTCGTCTCGGCGGTGGCCGCGGCTTCCGTGCGCCCGGTGGCCGCAGCGGCGGGCACCGCCATGGCCGGGCCACTCCGGCGTCCCCGCTGCGGCAGATCCCGGAGTGGATCCAGCGGCGCATGAACCGACGCCTGTCCCAGCAGGGAGGACAGCAGGAATTCCGAGGCGGCAGACTGACCGAAAAAGCTGCCGTGATGCACTGGACCGGACGCCGCCAGATTCCCCCCGGGTCCAAAACAGCCGATCTTTCCGCCCGCAATCCACTGCGTCTCTGCTTCGCCGGTCCGCCAGCCACCCTCGGACGGAACCACCAGATCGTTGGCCCCTCCGAAGAAGCGGTCGACGCCCATGTCGGCGAGGCGCGCCATGAGATTCGCCGGGGGATGGAAATTCGAGACGAGCGCATGGTATTCGGTGCCCGGCGGCGGGCCGGGCGGCTCCTGAATCGAAGCAATGAAGCCACCCCGAGGATCCATCGCCACGAGCCCCGGGCAGTTTCCCAGCACACGCGACGCAAACCACTTGAGCGCCTCGGTCAGCCAGCCCGCCCCCATCACAAACGGATGGTCGGGCAGGATCTCGAGATAATTGGCCAGATGCGACAGCAGGCTGTCCCAATGCGCTCCGTCCGCCAACGGCGTCCCCGTACTCGGGCTGGCCACCATGACCACGCGGCCCATCTTCAGCCGGGCCGCCGCGGGATGCATCCGACCACTGCCCTCCAGCAGTTCCCGCAGCACGAGCCCGCCGCGGGAATGAGTGATCACGTCGAACGCAAACTCCCCCGGGGGCAGAGCATCGAGCAACTGGCGCACGTTCTCCGCCGGTGTCTGACTGAAAGTGAAGTGGTTGAACGCATGAATGGCCGTCCCGTACTTTGCCGCGGCTTCCTGCAGGAACTTCGTGCCGGCCAGCCCGCGGAAAGCGGCGTGCGCCGATGAGAAGGTTCCGTGCAGCAGCAGCAGACCGCGCTGCGGGCTGCGGAAGGCGGGCGTACCGGGTCTCATGCGGTCGTCCGCCGCTGCCAGTGCCTCGGGTGTCACCCGGACCCATCCGAGCGTCCTGCCCTTCCAGAGCCGCTTCTCCAGTTCGAGGGCCAGCTTCGGCACCAGAACTTCCGCCGCTTCCCCCACCACTTTGTCACTCAGCCACGCGCCCACCTTCACAAGCACCAGCCGCACCGCCCGGCTCAGCAGTCCGCGCCGCCCGCGCTCCTCGTCCGCCCCACGCATCACTGGCACGGTGAAGACCAGCGTCCCACCGGACGCCCCGCGCCGCCCACGCACCGGATCCCCGCGGTGGAAAGCAATCGCTCCACTCCCTTCCTGCCGCGCCATGACAAAATAGTCGCCCACCGCGGGCGCTTCGTACTGCAACTGAAGACACGAAGCAGCCATCGAACCGATCCCGCCAGTGGCCCGCCGCACGGCTGCTGGCTCGGCCCGCACCTGCCGCACCACCTCGAATCCCGGAGCGCTCAGAAAGCCGGGCAGCCCGGAGTCGGCCGCGGCACGGATCCCTCGCCGGACCGCAGGGACCACCGCCTCTTCCGTCATCACCCAATCCTCCCCCACCACGGTAAGGCCTCCCCCGGAATCGCCGGGCGCACCACCGGATGCCACACGCTTCCGGACAGTCGGTTTCTTCACCGCTTGCTTCACAATTTTCCTGACTGATGGCTTCGCTGGCATGGCTTCCCCGGAGTTTTTCACTGAGATATCCGATCCCGCGCGACCTGCCAAGCTCCGTCGTGGCACCCCGCTGAAATTACGATGCCGCAGAAAACCGCGCGTCTCCGCGGCAGGGGAAGTTTGCTGACCCGCTCGCGGGACTTGCAGCCGGGCGACCCGTGCTGCTAGCCTCGGAATATTCGGCCCGCCCTTTCCTATGCGCTTCTCTCCCCTGTTCGCTGCTGCTGCCCTGCTTTGTCCCGCACCCGAGGTCATGGCTCAGGCCAATGCCGCTCTCGGTCGCCCCATCACGGCTTCCGGCCCGCTCTGGCCAGGCTTTCCCGTCACCAATCTCACGGACGGTCAATTGACCACCTTCACTCACCCGCAGGCGGCTTCGGGAACCGCCGGATTCCGCTACGAAGTCAATCTGCAGACGCCGCGCACCATCAATTCGATCCGGATCTACAACCGGCACGACTGCTGCCCGGAACGCCTCACGAACTACCGTGTCTCGGTCCACCCCGATAATGGCAGTGGAGCCCCCGGGACCGCCACATGGTCGGCCGTGGTCCGCGCCAATGGCACCAACTCGGGCATGGGCGGCATGGACGAAGTCTTTGCCTCGGCCAACCCGGCGGGAACGTTCGCCGGTCAGTGGATCCGCATCGAGAATGTCAGCAACGCCGCCTACAACCCTCAACTCGCGGAAATTCAGGTCTGGACCGACGACATCGCCATTCCCAATGTCGCCCTCGGCAAACCAGTCAGCGCCACGGCCAACCCAGGAGCCGGCACAGCCGGAGCGCTGACGGATGGCAATCTCCTCAATTTCGCCCATCCGCAGGCGACCGGCACGGGCACCTTCCACTGGCAGATCGACCTGCTCCGCACCTACCCGCTCGATCGCATCGTCGTCTACCAGCGCGCCGACTGCTGCCCGGAACGGCTGCGCAATTACCGCGTCACTCTGCATGAGGACGTCAATGGCTCGCCGGGCCCAGCGGTATGGTCCGCGGAGGTCCGCAAGGATGGCACCTTCGCCGATCCCGGCAGCGCGGACACGGTGCGCGCCACGGATGGCTCGGGCACTCCCGTCGGACGCTTCCTGCGCATCCTCAATGCGGGCGGCGATCCCTACAATCCGCAGATTGCAGAAGTGGAAGCCTACCGCGCTCCGGTTCCGCGCATCGCGCGCTTTGAACCCGATGCCGGCAACATTTCGCCCACTGGCCAGGCCGGACTCCCCACGGCGGCCACCCTCACATGGTCGGTCGAAGGAGCCACCACGGTCCGTCTCGACCCGGAGGGCAGCAGCCAACCAGCCATGGGTTCCCTCCGCGTCCAGCCCGCCACCACCACCAGCTACACCCTCACGGCCACCAATGCCTCGGGCACGAGCACCGCAAGGGTCACCATCGCCGTCGATGCGCCTTCGCTGCCCATCCGCATCAATGAATTCGTCGCCGACAGTGCCGGAAGCTTCCCGGACGAGGACGGCGAAAACGCGGACTGGATCGAATTCTTCAACCCGAATCCCTACACGGCCAGCCTCACCGGCCACGGGCTCTCGGACAATCCTGCCGTCCCCCGGAAATGGATTTTTCCGGCCACCACAGTCCCACCGAACGGATTCCTCGTGGTCTTCGCCTCGGGCAAGAACCGCACGGACACCGCAGGCCGCCTCCACACGAATTTCTCGCTCGCCCGCTCGGGCGAATCACTGACGCTCTCGGCTCCCGATGGCACGGTCATCGACCGCGTGCCCGCTGACTGGCCAACCACCCCGACCTATCCGGAACAGAGCAGGGAAACCGGCTACGGCCGCAATGCCGCGGGTGCATGGCGCTACTTCCGGCCGGCCACCCCGGATGCCGCCAATGCCGGGGAGGGATTTGCCGGAGTTGTCGCCGATACCCGCTTCCTCCCACGCCGCGGCGTCTTCTCGGAACCGCAGCAGGTCACCATCGCCTGCGACACTCCGGATGCCGTGATCCGCTACACCACCAACGGAAGCGACCCCACGGATACCACGGGCACGGTCTACTCCGGACCCATTGCGGTTTCTTCCTCCACCGTGATCCGCGCCGCAGCCTTCGCTCCGGGCCTCGCCCCCACGAACATCGATACCCATTCCTATCTCTTCCCGGACAATGTGGCCGCACAATCCACGATGCTCCCGGTGGTCACGGGCAATGCCACCTGGGGCCCGCAGATTCCCGCAGGCCTGCGCGACCTCCCCATGATCTCGCTCACCACCGCCAGTCCCTCGGCCATCAACAACGATACGGAAGTGGCCGCTCACGTCGAATGGATCGATCACGCCAATGCCACGACAGCCGCCGCCGGAACGGGAGTCTCGTGGTTCGGAGGGGCCTTCACGAATTTCGCCAAGAAGAGTTTCCGGCTCTACTTCCGCGACCGCTACGGCGCGCCGCGCTTCCAGGCTCCGCTCTTCCGGGGTCAGGACCACGGCACCGTTGCCGCGGAGTCGTTCGACAGTCTCGAACTCCGCAACGGCAGCCATGACATGAGGGACCGCGGCTTCTACATGAGCAATCTCTTCACGGATCAGACCATGCTCGAAATGGGCCACGTCTCTCCCCACGGCCGCATGGTCCACCTCTTCATCAATGGCACCTACTGGGGCATGTATCACCTCCGCGAACGATGGAACGCCGCCATGCTTGCCGATTACCTTGGCGGCGAAAAGGAATCGTACGAAGCCATCAACGGAAACTACAACGTCGGTGGCTGGCCCACCCCCGGCCAGGCCTACGATGGCACCGGTGCCGCATGGGAACGCGCCAAAGCCCAGCGCATCAGCTTCAACGGCACCAAACCCCTCGTCGAGGTCACGAACTACATCGATTACATGATCACATGGATGTTCGGAAACTCGGAGGACGAGTACCGCTGCGCCGGACACATCACGCCAGGCTCGGGCTTCCGCTTTCTCATGAACGATGCCGATGGCTGGCTCTCCATCAATGCCTCGAACCAGATCGCGGCATGGGACGGTTCGGACAACAATACGGCCCGCGCCTCCACGCTCACTAACGGCATCTTCAATGCCGGACGCTCGCCCGGCGACGGCCCGGGAGCCATCTTCGCAGGTCTCTTCCTCGCCGCTGATCCGGAATACCGCATGCTCCTCGCCGACCGCATCCATCGGCACCTCGGCCCCGGCGGCGCCCTCTCGGCAACCCGCAATGCCGCCCGGCTCAATGCGATGTGCTCGGCTGTGCAGCGCGCCTTCATCCCGGAAGCCGGCCGCTGGAATTACCGCCTCCCGGACAACTGGAATGGTGCGTGGACGGTCTGCCGCAACTCATGGATCCCCAACCGCACCAATACGGTCCTCAGCCAGTTCCGCTCAGCCGGCCTCTTCCCCACCACCAACCCACCAGTGTTCCAGCAGCACGGCGGCACCTTCAATCCAGGCTTCACCCTCGCCATCTCTGCCCCCACCGGAGCCGCGCTCTTCTGCACCAGGGACGGATCGGATCCTCGCCTTCCCGGCGGCGCGCCCGCCCCCACGGCGTTTGCCTATGCGGAACCGCTGAACCTCACGGGACGCGCACTGATCCGCGCCCGCTCGCGCTCGTCCACGGGTGCATGGTCGGCCCTCACGGAGGCGTACTTTCAGCCGGCCGCAGCCCCGGCCATTCCCCCCGGTGCCCTCACCATCAGCGAACTCATGTTCCACCCGGCGACCGGCAGTGAGGGCCAGTTCCTCGAACTCCTCAACACGTCCGCCACCGAATTCCTCAATCTCCGCGGCTGCCGCTTCTCGGATGGCATCCGCTTCCAGTTCTCCCCATGGCGCGACACCATGCTCGCCCCGGGACAACGGCTCATCCTCGCTGCCAGCGAACCGGAATTCCTCCGCCTCTACCCTTCCCGCCCGCGTCCCGACGGTATCTTCCTCGACTCGCTCGCCAATAGCGGCGAATCCCTCAGCCTCGTCAATCCCGACGGCTCTCCGATCGTCCAGATGACATGGAATGATCAATGGTCGCCCCTCGCCGACGGGGGTGGCCATAGCCTCGTCCAGATCAGACCCAGCGCAGGGAATCTGCTGAACGATCCCGCGAACTGGCGCGCTTCTGCTTCCCCGGGTGGATCCCCTGGAAGCAGCGATGCCGCCCCGGGCTTCACGGGCGACCCCTCCGCGGACAGCGATGGCGATGGTCTCCCGGCCCTCATGGAATATGCCCTCGGCCTGAGCGATGCCTCGCCCGCTCACGATCTGCCGGTCGTCATCGAATCCACCCAACCGCTCCGCTTCCGCTTCAGCCGCGCTGCCGCAGCGGACGATGCCTCCCTTGTTCCCCAGCTGGCGGCTTCGCCGGCAGGCCCATGGTCGGCGGCCGTGGTCCGCATCGTCTCGGAACAGCGGCTGGCCGACGGCCGCATCGCGGTCACCATGGAAACCACGCTGCCGCTCCCGGATCCCCAGCGCGCTTTCCTCCGCCTCAGCGCCGCGCTCCGCTGACACCCCGGGCCCGCAGCAGGGTCAGCACGCGTGCTGCCACCTCGTCCACCGTGTCGCCGTCCTCGACGGCAACCGGCTCCATCCACAACTCGCGCCGGAACCAGCTGGCCTGACGCTTCGCATACTGCCGCGTCGCCACCGCCACGGCCGCCACGGCTTCCTCCAGCGGAATCTCACCGCGCCCCACGGCGGCGAATTCGCGGAATCCGATCGCGCTCGCGGCCGTCGTTCCCGCCCTTCCGCCCACGGCCAGCACCTCCCCAACCACTCCTCCCGACACCATCCGGCGCGTCCGTTCCTCAATCCGCCGCACCACATCGTCGCGGCTGCGCACGAGCACGATCCCGACGGCCCCGGCGTGCGGCCCCCGCGCAAACGACTGCTTCACTTCACTCGCCGGGCGGCCACTCAGCAGACTGATTTCGAGGGCCCGCTGCACATGCCGCGGATTGCGCAGATTGATGCTTTCCCCAGCCCGGGGATCGAGCCGCAGCAGCTGGGCAACGGCTTCCGCTCCGCTCAGCCGGTCCAGTTCCTGCCGCAGCGGGGCATCGGCGCCGGGCAAGCCACTGAGCCCATGCGTCAGGGCCTTCAGATACAGTCCGCTGCCACCCACAACCACGGGGACGGCCCCGCGTTCCTGCACATCCTGCACCACGGGCCGTGCCAGCTCTGCATACCGCCCGGCATTCATGACTTCTCCCACCCCCTGACTGCCATACAGCCAATGGGGCGCCTGCACCAGTTCCCCCGCCTCCGGCTGCGCCGTGAGCACGGGCAACCCGGCCAGCAGCTGATAGCTGTCCCCGCAGACAACCTCGCCCTGCAGCTGCGCGGCCACACGCGCCGCCACCGCACTCTTCCCGCACGCCGTGACCCCGGCAAGGTACACCACGCACCCGCCGACCCCGGATCTGCTGCTCTCGTCGTTCATCGCCACCCTCCAACATGACCGCTTCGCCCAGTGTGCCAACCGCCCACATTCTTGCACGCGCGACGCTTCGGCTCTATCGTCGGGAAACGTCATGGATTCGCCCAGCAACGCCCGCTACGCCAATGCCTGCCCCCATTGCGCGGGAACCATCGACGTCTCGCACCTCCATCCCTACGACAAAATCGCCTGTCCGCACTGTGGATCGGCCATGCGGGTCCGCCACACGTTTCACCAGTTCACCATCACCGCTGAAATCGGCCGCGGCGGCATGAGCCGTGTCTTCAGGGCCCACGACGGCAGGCTCGACCGCCATGTGGCGCTCAAGATCCTCAACCCGCAATGCAGCCGCGACCCCGCCCGGCTCGCCCAGTTTGAACGCGAGGCGGAAATCACAGCCCGCATATCGCACCCGAATGTGGTCCGGCTCTACTCGGCCGGACGCGACCAGGGGTTCTTCTACATCGCCATGGAACTGGTCGCGGGCGGCAGCCTCGATGAACTCATCCGGAAACAGGGCCGCCTCACGGAATCCCATGCCCTCGCACTCGCCGCACAGACGGCCCGCGGCCTGCGCGCCGCGCACGATGCGGGCCTCCTGCACCGCGATCTCAAACCGGCCAATATCCTGCTCACCCCGGAAGGATCGGCCAAGATCGTCGATTTCGGTCTCGCCCTGTTCACGCGCGATGCCGATGGCTCAGGCGAAATCTGGGCCACCCCGTTCTATGTGGCTCCGGAAACGCTGCGCCACCAACCGGAGGATTGCCGCACGGACATCTACGGGCTCGGGGCCACCCTGCACCACGCCCTGCTCGGTTCGCCTCCCTGCCAGAGCGATACCGCTTCACCCGATGCCCTCCTCCGCATCAAGGCTTCCCCACCGGATCTCTCGCCCGGTTCCTGCGGCCTCTCCCCGGCAACCTGCGCGCTCGTCAGCCGCATGCTCGCCGCAAAACCCGCCGAGCGCTTCGCCTCGTACGACGAACTGCTCGCCGCCCTCGAAGCAGCGGCGGCTTCCCCTGCGCAGCCGGCACCCGCCCCCAACGGCCGCAGCACTCAGCCGTGGATCATCGCGGCCGCGGGCGCGCTCGCCACCGCCGCCGCCCTCTGGTTCTCCCGCTCTGTCCCCCCGCCAGCCGATGCCACCGGAAGTCCATCGCTCGTGACCGATGCCGACCCGGTCGCCGGATCGGATGTCTCCACGTCGGCCCGCTTTCTCCAGGCACGCAAGGCCCTCGTCGCTGCGGACTTCGGCAAGGCGCGGCAGATCTTCGCGGAGATCGCGGAAACTCCTGCGGTCCGCCAACCCACTGGCCTGTGGGCCTGCTGGAATGCCGGCCTCTCGGCCCTGCTCATGGGTGATGAACCCGGCGCCCGTTCGCTGTTCGCTGCCATCGCTTCCCGTGCTCCGTTCTCGGATTCCCCCGACGACAAGGCGCTCGTCAGCTTTTTCGCCGATTCTTCTTCGTGGCTCTCCGCGGCGGAACCGGTTCCCACGGAGAGAATCAGCCAGTGCCCCGCGAATTCCGTGCGTGCCATCGGCCTGCTCGCCGCCGCCCTCAGGAACTGGCACCTCGGAGACGCTCCGGCGGCCCACGCTTTCTTTTCCGCGTTTCAGTCGGCCCGCCCCCCGGAGTCGGCCCGCTGGGTCGTCGATTGCCAGTCACTCGCCGCCGGGGAACGTCACGACGCCGCAATCCTTGCCCGCATCCTCCCGATCCTCGCCGCGGAACCCGCCACGGCCGCCGCCCAGCTCGCCTCGCTCCAGCTTCCCAGCCCCGCCCGCACGGCCGCGACCAACACCCTTGCCCGGATCGCTCCCCCTCCGGAGACCAACCCCGCGGCCAGCCGCATCGCTTCCCCGGAAGAGGAATTTGCCTCGCTCACCAGCGCCAGACAGCAACTCGCGCCGCTCGCCTCTGCCCGCAGATTCAAGGAGGCCGCCGCCACCCTCGAAGCTCTCCCCATCGCATCGGAACCGGTCCGGCGCGCGGCCCGCACCCATGCGTCCCTCTGGCGAAACGCGGACGAATTCCTCTCCCTGCTCGCAGCCGACCTCTCCAGCACGCCCCTTTCCGCTGCCATCGACTCCCCATCCGGAACGGTCCGCACGACCGTCTCCGCTTCCGGCCCTGACCTTCTGCCCGCCGGGGCGGCTCCGATCCCGCTCCGTTCCGCTCCCGCTCCCCTCCTCGTGGGCCTCGCCGACTCTCTGCTCTCGCAGACCAGCGATTCCGACGAATATTTCCGCCGCGCCTCACTCCTCCACGCTTTCGCTTCGCTCTCAAGCCTCCCCACCACCGCGGACGAATACGCCAACGCGCTCCAGCGCGAACTGCGCCCGTTTCAGCAATTCCTTGCCACTCTCAAGGCCACTTCCGTCGACGCCATCCCGCCGCCCCCACCCGCTGCCCCTTGAGCGGCCACCACCCCGCTGGGCTGACCGAACGGATCATGATTTTCCATTCATGCTTGTCCGCTCCCCGGATGAAGGGCAGCTAGCATACCTAGCATCTTCTCTTTCTCACGCATGGCATCACGATGGTTGCGGAGCGATCGCCTTGGCTGGGCCCAGTTGTTTCTCTGGGTTCTTGCCATCATCTGGACATCATTCGCGGTGGCGTCGGCGCAGGACGATTTCTTCGGGAAGAAAAAAACCGGCGCGGTATCGGAGCCGTGGATCGAGGCGACCCGGAAACCACTGACGGCGTCGCTCGCCGTGGGAGCGGTCGCGTTCGCTGCCGCTGCCCTCGGAGCCCGCCGCCTCGCCTCCGCCGGCGCATCACCGACGGTCACTGCCGCGGATCGCATCGTGCCCGTCCCCCGCTGGGAAATCGCCGCACTCGCGGCACTCATGATCGCCCCGGCCGTTTTCAATGGGCCCCGGCTGGGCCAGAGCCTGTGGCTCGACGAGGAATTCAGCCTCCGGCACTTCATGGTCGGTGAATTCACGCCGCGCGCCACCGCAAGCGAAGGGGAAAGTCCCCGGCTCCGCTGGAACCCGGTCACGCTGCAGGAGTGCCTCTGGGATTACCGCTCGCCCAATAACCACGGTCTCTATTCCCTGCTCGCAAAACTGAGTCACGGTGGGGCCAAACACCCGACCGCGCCCGGGGCCACCTACTTTGTCCCATGGCGACTCCGTCTGCCCGCCTTTGTGGCAGCCATCCTCGCGGTGCCGGCCGTGTGGTATCTGATGCGAAGGCTCGGATTCCCGGCTGCCCCGGCGCTCGCCGCTCCGCTCTTCATGGTGCTGCACCCATGGTATGTGCGGTATTCCACGGAAGCCCGCAGCTACGGTCTGCTGCTACTCCTGTGGCCCGTGGCCGCCATCTGCCTGCTCAATGTCCTCGCCACCCGGCGCTGGCGCTGGTGGCTGGCCTTCGCTCTGACCGAAGGCCTCCTCGCCTGGTCGTGGTTCAATAACATCTACTGGCTCGCTGCCCTCAATGTACCCCTCGCGGTCGCCGCATGGCAGGCGCGTGGCCGCGACCGCGCCGGTCTGCTCGTTCCCTGGATCACCACGGGACTGCTCACCGCCGCCCTCTTTCTTCCGTTCATCCTCCCCGGCCTGCTCCAGGTCGTGGCATGGGTCAATGAAGGCCGCGGCGAAGCTTCGGTTGAATACCGCAACCGCATGATGGCCGACGCCTTCACGGTTCTGCTCACGGGCGAACCATGGCATTCCGCCGATCCCGATAACCCGCTCTGCCCAGGCCGCTTCGCCGACGCCGCCGCCCGCCCGGCATGGCTCATGCTCGCCTTCGCCCTGCCCATCATCCTCTTCGCCGCCGGACTCCTCGGCTGGAAGCGGCGTGGCCCCCGCGGCTTCCTCGCGGTCCTCCTGCTGCCCCTGCCGCTGCTCTTCGCTCACGCGTCCCTGCGCGGCTCGCTCATCATGCACTGGTACCCCATGCCGTCCCTCGTGGCTTTCACCATGCTCGCCGCCGCCGGAGCCCACCAGATCGCGTGCCTGCTCCCTGCAATCACCAGACCCTTCACGACCCTCGCCCTCACCACTGTCAGTTGCCTCGCCGCCCAGCCAGCCGCTCAGATGCTCCGCATCCACGAAGTCGAACCAAACCTCGCCGCCACCCGACTCACAAGGTCCATTCTCAATCCTTCCCACCCGGACTGCGGCAAGGACGCCATCACCGGGGCCCTCGTTCAGCCGCGCCGTGCCTACGACCCCCACATCGCCTCCGCAAAGTCTCCCGACGATCTCCGCAGACTCATGCAGCAGGCCACCCTCCGCAATGTTCCCTTCTTCATCCATCTCGGAGACGTCAAACGCGCCCGCGCCCAACTCCCCGACGCCATGCGGATCGTCGAAAACCCCTCCCTCTTCCGCCCCGTCGCCACCCTCCACGGCCTCGATCATGCTCAGACCCGCCACGTCTGGCAATGGACCGGAAAATTGCCGGAAGAACCTTAGTTATGAATATTCATTAACTAGTTCAGGGTACCGGGAATGCTAACCGAACCACCTTGTTTCCAATCCGTGCTTTCCACCCGATGACGACTGTCCGCATCGTCCCTGTGCTTGGGCTCCTCGCGGCCATGCCTCGGTGCCTCGCCGGGGTCTCGTATAACTTCGAGGTCAGGCCGCTGCTATCCGGGAAATGCTTCGCCTGCCACGGCATGGATGCCAAGCAGCGCAAGGCGGATCTGCGGCTGGACGAACGCCCCTCAGCCCTCGCCCTCAAGGCCATCGTTCCCGGTGACGCCGCCGCCAGCGGCATCATCCAGCGAGCCCGCAGCACGGATCCGGAAGAGGTCATGCCGCCACCGGAAAAACACGCAGCCCTCACCCCGGAAGAAATCACGCTCCTCGAACGCTGGATCTCGGAAGGCGCGCCCTACGAAAAACACTGGGCCTTCGTCGCTCCACAGAAACCAGCAGCCACCCCGCAACCCGGCGAACATCCAATCGATGCGCTCGTCCGGACGGCCGCCCGCAACCGTCAGATCCCCCTCGCCAAGGATGCCACGCCCCGTGAATGGCTCCGCCGCGTTTCCTTCGCCCTCACCGGATTGCCTCCTTCCCCGCAGGAAAGCGAGGCCTTCGCGGCCAATCCATCGGCAGAATCACGCGCCGCCGCAGTCGACCGTCTGCTCGCTTCCCCTCACTTCGGCGAACGCATGGCGGTCGACTGGCTCGATGCCGCCCGCTACGCCGATACCTATGGCCGGCATGAAGACGCCGATTCCACTGTCTGGCCATGGCGCGACTGGGTCATCCGGGCCTTTCAGCAGAATCTTCCCTACGATCAGTTCATCACCTGGCAGACCGCCGGCGACCTTCTGCCGGACGCCACCCAGGATCAGCACGTCGCCACGGCCTTCCAGCGGCTCCCCGTGCAGTCGAATGAATCCGGCAGCGACCCTGAGGAATACCGATGGGATCAGGTCTTCGACCGGGTCCGCACAACCACCTCGGCCTTTCTCGGCCTCACGTTCGAATGCGCCCGCTGCCACGACCACAAGTACGACCCTTTCACCATGCGCGATTTCTACCGCATGGCGGCCTACCTCAATAACATCGACGAACTCGGACTCTTCGCCCGCTACGCCAATGGCATCCCGGCCCCCACCCGTTTCGTCTACCGCGCGGGCGAAGCCGAAAAACACGCCAGGCTCCGGGAAAAAATCGCCGAAGCGGAAGCCGAAGCTGCCCGGGTTTCCCAGGGAGCCCACCGCCGCTTCGAGGCATGGCTCCATAACCACGCCCCCCCAGGCTGCGGCGACGGTCTCTGGCTGGAATCCGTCTCCTCCGCCGTCCGCGCGCGCCGGACGCATTTCCTCCGCGAACCAACTGCCTACCTCAGCTTCGACCTCGTCGATCCCAAGGATCGCTTCCTCATCTCCGATAACGACCGCACCATCGTCACCGATACCATCATGGGCGGTGGACTGAACCGCGAAGGAAAAATCGGCGGCTGCGCCGCCTTTCCCAAGAAGGTCTCCATCCCCTCCACCGGCACGGCCCACCGCTGGCAGCCGTTCAGCTTCTCGTTCTGGCTCAAAGTCCCGGAAACTCCGGAACGCGGTGTCATTCTTCACCGCAGCCGCGCGGGCATCGATTCCGCCAACCGGGGATACGAGATCACGTTCGAAAACGGCCACCTCACAGCCACCCTCGGCCATTTCTTCCCAGGCAATGCCCTCCGCATCCAGCTGAAATCCAAACCGGATTTCTCGGACTGGAAACACATCGGATTCTCGTACGACGGATCAAGCCGCGCCTCGGGCATGCGCCTCTTCATCGATGGCCAACCCGAGGACACCGCCATTCTGCGCGATCATCTCACCCGCGACATCGATTACCTCCCGGAATGGGGCGACCTCGATACCAAACGCGTCGCCGATGCCGAATACGGCGAGAAGGTCACCCTCACCATCGGTGCCCGCACGCTCGACGCCAGCATGCGCGCGGGAGCCATCGACGAACTGCGCTTCTACGCCCTCCAGCTCAGCCCCGCCGAAATGGCCTTCCTCGCAGGTCACCCACCCGCCGAAGCGGCCTGGTTCGACTGGTACCTCCGCGAAATCGATCCGGAAGCCCGCCGCGCCTTCGCCCGTCTGCGCGACGCGCGCGCCGCCGAAAACGAGTTCACGGTTCCTCTCACCGAAATCATGGTGATGCAGGAACAACCCGGCCAGCGCCGCCCAACCCCGATCCTCACGCGCGGCGACTTCCGTCAGTCGGGCGAAAGCGTCGCTCCCGGTGTCCCGGATCTCCTCCTTCCCATGCCGGAGGGCGCGCCCGCCAACCGCCTCGGCCTCGCCCAGTGGCTCACTCACCCCAGCCACCCGCTGACCGCCCGCGTAGCCGTCAATCGGCTCTGGACGGCCTGCTTCGGCCAGGGCCTCGTCCCCACCCCGGAAGACTTCGGGCTCCAGGGACGCGCTCCGGCCAACCCCGACCTCCTCGACTGGCTCGCCACCCGTTTCATCGAATCCGGCTGGAATGTGAAGTCCCTCCTGCGTGAAATCGTCCTGACGCGGACGTTCGCCCGCTCGTCCGACGCCGACGCGGACACCCTCGCACGCG
>JBIICE010000269.1:0-4798 GCA_044239025.1 Verrucomicrobiales bacterium | reverse complement strand
GGAATCATCAGGAGCCACCGGGACTTCTTCCTTCCCGCTCACCACTCCCTTCACCACCCGGTACGCCCGGCAACCGCTCAGCGGCACCGCCACCGCAGCCAGCAGCAGAAAAACACGGAGGGCACAGCGCAGTCTCATCGATCGCATCTGTGCCCTCCGCTTCCAGTTTTGGCAAATCCCCGCTCGCGGGAATCTGCGGACGTCCTCAGAACTTCACGGCCATCCCCGCGCTCAGCAGGAGGTCGTTCTTCTCGTTCCCGTTCGCGGGCGTGTTGTCATAAATGCTGTTCACACTGGTCCGGAATGACAGGTCGTCCGTCATCTCGAAATCAAGCGCCGCCGCCGCAATGAGCAGGAAGTTCTCCCAGTCTTCGGCTTCGGTATTGAAGGTCACACTCTGCGTCAGCGCAACGCCTTCGGCCAGCTTCCAGGTCAGCTTCTCAGCGGCCTGAACCGCGAAGTAGCTGTCGGAAACACCACCGACGTCTTCCCACACATAGGAAGGACCGGCCTCGATGCTCAGCAGCGCGGCGTCGTTCTTCACAAGGTAGTAACCGGCCGTCGCCGCGGGCGAGAGACGGTAATCGACTTCCGCAATGTCGTCATAGAGGAGACCAATCCCCAGACCACCAAAGCAGCGCTCGCTGAAGAGCCGGTTGTACTGGGCCGCCGCACGCAGCAGCTGCGTCGAGGTCTGCGAGTCGGTCTCGCCGTAGCCACCGAACACATTGAAGAGCGCTTCGTTGCCGGTGGTGCGGAAGGCCGCATCATACGCCCCCGTCACCAGCATGTTGTCGGAATTGCCGGAGTTCAGCGCAAAGCCAATCGCTGCCGTGTTCGTCCAGCCCATGGCCGCAGCTACCACCGGAGCTGCCTTCTTTTCCTTGAGCGTCTTGCGCGCCGCCGCCGGAACGTCTTCGGCCAACCCGCGCAGTGCATACGAAATCGTCGCCATCACCGCAAGGTCGTTGCTCTCCTGACCGGCTGCCGGCGTGTTGTCATGCAGGTTCCGCACAAAGGTGTTGAACGACCAGTTCCGGTTCACACGGAAATTCAGCCCCGCCTCGGCCACGAGGTACCAGTTGTCCCAGTCCTCGGCTTCAGTCACAAAGGACACGGATTCCACAAAATTCACGCGGCCATTGATCGCGTAAGTGAGCCGCTGACCGAAGCGCACCGTGAAGTAATCATCCTTCACCCCGCCCTGCTTTTCCCAGAGATACCCCGGGCTCACTTCAAACGCGAGCATGGCGGTGTCGTTCTTGATGGCATACACGCCGAAGTTCGGGCCGACGTTGAGCCGGTAATCGAGGTCAGCGACACTGTCGTACCAGGCATCGGCCATGAGACCCGCATAGAACGGCCCACTCACGGTGTGGTTCCATGTGCTGTAGGCATGCAGGTTGTCGGCCGCCTTCACGCTGTCGGTTTCCCCATAGATGTAATCGACCCCGAAGTACATCTCGTCGGCGGGCGTGACGTAGCTCGCCAGAAAACGGGCGGTGAGATTCACGTTGTCGGAATTTCCGGAGGTCATCCCGTAGCCCATCGCTCCTGTCAGTTCCCACGGGCTCACCGGAGGAACCGTGAGGGGAGCAGCAGAACCGCCGGCCGCGGCAGCAGCCGTTCCCGCAACCGCGGGCAGAGAATGAAGCAGGCCGGGAAGCACGGTCACGAGTGCCGCACGGCGCAGTCGGGAAGTCAGGGTCATGGTAGCGTGATTTGTTTGGGGTTTTGCTTTCCTCCGCGGAAGCGATCGGAAAGGAGCGATTGAATTCCCGACGTCAGGATTTGTCATCTGGAAATTTGCCTACCGCACCCGCGGATGAAAACCTCCCGGAATTGCCGGGAATCGCTCTGGCAGATGGGGCCGTGCGGGGCAAATCTATGGCTATGATTCCCCGCTCTCTCCGGGCAGCTGCCCTCGCTTCCGTCGCGGCGGCGGCCGGATTCGCTGCCGCCCGCTCCCTGCGGCCTGCCCCAGCCGCATCGCCGCCCGCAGAGCGCCCCGCCACTGACCTGAGCACCACGCCGACCGCCAGCAACCCCGGAGCCACCTCGGCACCGTTCACGGGTACCGCGGCCGACCTCCTCCGGATCGCCCGCGAATCAGGCAGCGTGGCCCGGGCCACCCTTCCACTGCTCAAGGTCACCGATCCTCTGCCGGCTGCGACCATCGGGAAACTCACCGCGGAACTGAAATGGCGACCGAACCTCGCGTGGTTCGAAACCGCCGTCTTCGCAGTCCTCATTGGACAATGGGCGGAAAAGGACGCCGCCGCCGCCCTCGCATGGAGCGCGACACTCTCTCCTGTCCACCGTCTTCAGCTGATCCGGGGCCAGATCCTCGAGGCGGTCGCCGCCGCGGACCCGGAACGCGCCCTCGCCCTCGCAGCAAAAATCCCGGGCGACGACGACCGCCGCTCGGCCATCTGTGCCATCGCCGAAACCATCGCCGCCACCGACCCCAGACGCGGCCTCTCCCTCGTCCAGACACACGGCGGATTCTCCAAAGCCCATCACGCCCACCAGATCCTCGCAGCATGGGCCAGCACCGAACCGGCCGCCGCATGGGCCGCCGCACTCGCTTGGCCTCAGGCAGGCAGCCGCGACCAGGCCTGCCTCTCGGTCATCTCCACATGGGCCTCGCAGGACCGCGACGCTGCCCTCGCGGCCATTCTCCAGCTGCCCCAGGGAAACCGGAAACGCATGGCCATGGAAATCTTCTACCAGACGTGGTCCACGGAATCTCCTAAAGACGCCTACGACGCCGTCATGGCCCTGCCCTCCGGGCCGGAACGTTCCCGCGCCCTTGCCTCGGCCCTCTCGGGCTGGGCACAGCACGACCCCCGCGCGGCTGCCGCTGCCCTCGAGCAACTGCCCTTCAATCAGCAGCGCGTTCAGCTCACGCACCAGGTCTTCAGCCAATGGGCCCAGCAGGACCCGCTCGCCGCCTCCGCAGCGGCCGATGCACTTCCCCCGCGCCAGCGCCAGGAGGCCCTCACCGCCATCGCGGGCACATGGTCATGGAAGGATCCCAAGGGAGCCCTCGCATGGGCCAAATCGCTCCCGGATTCACACTCTGCCAATATGGCCATGTCGGCCGTCTTTCCCTCCCTGGTGCGCGAGGACGCGGAAGCGGCTGCCGCCACATGGCGCACCCTCACCCCACGCCAGCAAAGGCAGCAACTCCCGGAACTCATGCAGAACTGGGCTTCCCAGGACAAGGATGCTGCCCTCGCCTTCGCACGCTCGCTCTCCAAACCCCAGGACCGCGCCAGTGCCCTCGGAGCCGCTGCCGCCGGCATGGGACTCGACAACCCCACCGCTCTCAACTCCCTCCTCGCGGAAATCCCGGAGGGTCCACTCCGCGTCGAAGCCATGCAGCGCATCGCCCAGCAGCAGGCGCACAGCGACCCCGAAGGCCTCGCCTCATGGCTCCAGTCGGTTCCGGAAACTGCCCGCACCCGCGTGCTCGTCGAAAACGGATACTGGATCGGCAACTTCGATCCGAAACTCGCCATCGCCCTCCTCGACAGCACGCCGGACGCCGCCGCAGAAGCCAGTCACCTCCTCTCCACCGTAGCCCAGAACTACGCCAGCGAAGATCCCGCCGCTGCCCTCGCATGGGCCAGCAGCATTCAGTCACCGGAAGGCCGGAGCGCCGCCCTCGGCCAGACCCTGCGCGCCCTCGCCGAACAGGATCCCGCCGGGGCCGCCCAGCAGGCGGTCGCGCTCGACCCCAAAGCCCTCGACACCGTCATCGATGTCTGGAGCGAACGCGACCCCGACGCGCTCCTCGCATGGGCCGCCTCCGCACCCCCGGATAAACAGGAACTCGCCATGCTCAAAGCCTCCATGGCCAAATCCGGAAACGATCCCGCCGCCGGAGCCGACATCGTCTCCCGCATGGCCTCTTCCTCCCAGACCCCCAGCGGTTCCCTCTTTTCGGCCACCACCGAAGTCGCCACGGCCTACTTCCGCGACAGCGTCACCGACTCGGCCACATGGGCCGGCAGCCTTCCGGAAGGAACCGCCCGGAACGCTGCCCTCCAGACCATCACGGAACAATGGACCCGGCTCGACCCAGTCGCCGCCAGCGAATGGGTCCGGCAACTGCCCGCCGGAGAAGGCCGCGACGCTGCCGCGGAACGCCTCAGCACGGGCATCTCTCAGTCAGACCCGGAAAGCGCCCTCATCTGGGCCAGCAGCATCGGCGCGGAATCCCAGCGCGACCACACCGTGCGCATGATCTTTGAACAATGGAAATCGCGCGATGCCGAAGCCGCCCGCGCCGGTCTCGAGGCGTCTTCCATCAGCGATAGCCTGCGCCGCTCGCTCCTCGACGAAAACCGCTGACCGAAACCATTCAGCGCCAGACCGTCACGCCTGCTCCCCAGTTCCATGCCCAGCGAGCCATCCGTCGTCTCCTCCCCCGATGACCAGCACGATGGCTTCCATTGGCTCCCGCTCGCCCATCACCTCAGGGAAACCGACGCCCGCTCCAAATTCCGCGATGCCGCTGCGGGTCTGAACGTCGCCCTGCTCGCCATCCCGCAGGGCATGGCCTTCGCCATGATCGCGGGATTCGCCCACCAGGCCTCGGGTATCCTCGCGTCGGGCACCGCTGCCATCATTGGCGCGCTCTTCGGTTCATCGCGCTTCACCATTCTCGGCCCGACCAATGCCACGGCGCTCATGCTCTTCTCGGCATCGGCGGCCTACGGAGCCGCTGGAGCCCCCGCGCCTCTCCTTGTGCTCCTCGCGGGACTCCTCCTCGCCGCCGCTGCCATTCTGC
>JBIICE010000061.1:0-19265 GCA_044239025.1 Verrucomicrobiales bacterium | reverse complement strand
CCGCTTCCGGACCACGGTGACGGCAACCCGCAGAGTCTCTCCCGGCTCCGCTGGCTCAATTCCTCCACGGCGGTCGATGACGAGCCGGTCAAAGGCTACGAACCGCTGGCTGTCACGGGCCATGCCATCCGTTGCCTCGGCCGCACCCTTGAACTGGGTGAGGATGGTCTTCCGGTGCAGATCCACAGTTACTTCAACCGGGCGGTCACCCGGATCCTTCCGGAACCGACCGTGACCATGCTGGCCTCTCCGGTCCAGTTCACGGCGACCAGTGGCGGCACCGCCCATGTGCTGAAGGGCACTGGCCTGAGATTCACAAGGCAGACCCCATGGTCCGTGGAGTGGACGGCGTCACTCGCCGGCCAAGGGCTCCATGCCACCCTGACCGGCCGCATGGAAGGCGATGGCTCGGTCAATTACCGCGTCGCCTGCCACCCGGCCAGTGATGCGGCGGTTTCCCTCGACAGTCTCGCCCTCCAGATCCCCCGGACCGCGGCGTCCACGGAGTTCGTGCTTGGCCTCCAGGAGGAAACGGGAACGTTTGCCCGGGACAAGGAAATTGCATGGCGCTGGGATACCCCGAACCGCCACCAGGACAGCCTCTGGCTCGGCTCGGTCCACGGAGGACTCCGCGTCCAGCTCAAGGCGGAAAACTACGTCCGCCCGAGCGTCAATATCCATTACAAGCGCCGCCCGCTCAATGAACCAACCTCATGGAATGCTGCAGGGAAGGGGGGCATTACAGTCTCGCCGGAAACCAAATCGGACGCCGGCCCGGTCCGTGACTTCACCGCCTTCAGTGGTCCGCTCACCCTGACGAAGGATCAGCCGCTCCACTTTGATTTCGACCTTCTCATCACGCCGTTCCATCCGCTCCGCACGGCGGAACAATGGTCGGAACGCTACTATCACACGGGTCAGGTTCCCCAGGATACCGCCCGCTACCTCGACAATGCCAGGGAGGCCACGGCCAACATCGTCAACATTCACCAGGGGAACTGGCTCAATCCCTACATCAATTACCCGTTCCTCACCGCCGACCGCCTCGCGGCCTTCGCGGCGAGGGCTCACGAACGCGGGATGCGCTCCAAGTATTATTACACGGTCCGCGAACTCTCGAACTGGTGCCCCGAACTCTTTGCCTTCCGCAGCATGGGCGACGAACTCCTCATGTCAGGCAAAGGCGGCGGCCACCCATGGGGCGAGGAACACCTCCGCGGCAATTACTGGCAGGCATGGTTCGAACCCGGCACGCAGGATGTCAGCTTCCTTACCCAGCCGATGAGCCGCTTCCACAATTACTACATCGAGGGACTCCGCTGGCTCTGCGAGAACGCCGGATGCGACGGCATCTACCTCGATGACATCGCCTACGACCGCAGCATCATGCTCCGCGCCCGCAAGGTGCTCGACCGCTTCTGTCCGCGCGGTGGCCGCATCGATCTGCATTCATGGAACGAATTCCACGATGGCGGGGCGTGGGCCCATTGCCCGAATATCTTCATGGATTCCATGCCGTTCGTGGACCGGCTCTGGTTCGGCGAAGGTCATCACTACAGCGGCCCGCCACCGGAACATTTCCTCGTCGAACTCAGCGGTGTTCCTTTCGGCCTCATGGGCGAAATGCTCGAGGGCGGCGGCAATCCATGGCTCGGTCTCGTCTTCGGCTGCACGGGCCGCCTCGGCTGGGGCGGCAATCCAGCGGATGTCTGGAAACTCTGGGACGATTTCGGGGTCGCCGACTCTGAGTTCACGGGCTGGTGGGCCGGACCGGATTGCCCGGTGCAGTCCGCCGACCCCGGCATCAAGGCGACCACATGGCGCAAAGCCGACGCCACCATGGTCGCGGTCGCTAATTTCTCAGGCGAATCGCGGGACGCTTCCCTCGCCATCAACTGGGCGGCGCTGGGCCGCGATCCCGCCAAAGCGAAACTCTACTTCCCAGCCATGAATCAGATGCGTCAGAAGGCCGCCCTCCGCAGCGCGGCGGCCGATGGCTCGGCCCGCATCATGCTCCGCCCGCACAGCGGCGCGGTCTTCATCCTCGATGAAAAGGAACACGATGTCGCCGCCCCGGTGGCCGCTACAGCAATCGGCCAGACCATCATCGAGGATGCCTTTGCGAAGAGCCTCGACCCGGCATGGAAAACCGTCATTTCCCCGCAGGCTCCCGCGGACAGCGGCCGCCTCGACGCGGGCTACGTCTTCCTCATGCCCGCTCACCGCCACGCTTTCCTCGAACGCCCGATCACCCCGGATACCGGAGCGGTTTCGGCCCGCATCTGGCAGGATGGCAAGGATGAAGCCCAGCAATGGGGACCGGGCCTCGCGGTGGTCTGGCCCAATGGACAATCCCTCCGCACCAACATCCGCAGGGACGGTCACCTCACGGTCTCGGCCAATGGCGGCGAAAACCTCGACGCTGCCATCACCAGCCGCGCCCCCGTGGAATTCACGATCCGCTGGGACGGCGATGCCATCCGGGTCATCGCTGGCGGTCCGGCCATGGGTGACCTCGCGGAGGAAATCGCCCGTTTCCCCCGCTCGGCCTTCCCCGGCCAGCCGAGTGTCGTCCGCGTCGGCAAAATGCCGCACAGCGCCGGACCAGGCGATCACAGCGAACCAGGCCCCACCGGCTTCAGCCGCATCGAATGGTTCCGGACCCACGCCCCCGCCGGGAAATGACCCGGTGCGCTCCGCTCAGCGCTGATCGTTTCCGGCGACCTTCAGCGGAATCGCATACAGCGACGTCCGCGCGGTCACGAAGAGCGTCCGGTAGTCACTGCCCCCAAAGGTGCAGTTGGCGGGCTGCTCGGGCAGGGTGATGCGTGCCAGTTGCTTGCCTTCGGAATTGTAGATGCGCACCCCGTCGGATGCGGTCGTGTACACATTCCCCTGCACGTCAGTCCGCACTCCATCGCTGCCGCCGCTCATCCAGTATTTCGGCTCGCCAAGGGTTCCGTCGTCCTTCACCGGAAAGGCTCCCACCCGCTGCGGCTTCCCGCTGTCGGCAATGTACAGAGTCTTTTCGTCAGGAGAAAAGGCCAGACCATTCGGCATGTCGAACAACTCACTGACCGCAGTCACCTTGCCGGCCACCGGATCCAGTCGGTACACCCGGTTCACTTCCTGTTCCTTCTTCTCACCCGCAGGCACCCCGTAGTGAGGATCGGTGAACCAGATGGTCCCGTCTTTCTTCACGACGGCATCATTCGGCGAACTCAGCTTCTTCCCCCCGAATTCCGCAGCCAGCACGGTCGTCTTCCCATCGGCTTCGGTCCGGATCACCCGCCGGCCGGAATGCTCGCAGGTCACCAGCCGTCCTTCGCGGTCAAGGACGTTGCCATTCGGATTGAGGGCCGCCACGTGCTCGCTCACGCCCTTGCCTGCTTCCCACTTCATGAGCTTGGCCGACGGAATGTCGGAGAAAATCAGCATCTTCTGCGACGGCACCCAGACGGGCCCTTCGGTGAACTTCATCCCGCTTCCCAGCTTCTCGATCTTCGCATCCCCCGCCACCAGCTCCCCGGCCGCAGGATCAAGATGCGCCACCTGAGCAGCAGCGGAAACAACAGTGGCAGCAAATACAGCAATGACAGGTTTCATCATGCCCGCACCATGCCCAGCCTCCCGCCCGTGCAATCGCCGGCCTCTCCCTGTCCGCGGGACGCCTGGCGTTTTCCATTGATGACCCCGCCCGCGCCCCGCATGAATGATCCCCATGGGCAAGAAGTTCTACATCACGACCGCGATCGATTACACCAATGGCGCTCCCCACATCGGGCACGCCTACGAAAAAATCCTCGCGGACGCCATGGCCCGCTACATGCGCCTCGCCGGACACGAGGTCTACTTCCTCTGCGGCCTCGACCAGCACGGTCAGAAGGTTCAGCTCAGCGCCGAGAAAGCGGGCGTCTCCCCGGAAGCCTTCGTGCGCACCGTTTCGGACCAGTTCATCGCTCTCTGGAAACGCCTCGATGTCCAGCCGGATGGCTGGGTCGAAACTACCGACCCCCGCCACAAGCAGGTCGTTCAGGACCTGCTCCAGCAGCTCTTCGATGAAGGTCAGATCTACCGCCGCTCGATGCGCGGATGGTACTCGGTCCGCCAGGAACAGTTCCTCAGCGACAAGGACCGCGAACCGGATGGCTCATGGGGTTCCCAATGGGGCCTCGTGGAGGAACGCGAGGAGGAGAACTACTACTTCCGGCTCAGCGACCACACCGCATGGCTGCGCCAGCACCTCGAATCGCACCCGGAGATGGTCTTTCCTCCCAACCGTCAGACGCAGCTCATCAATGCCCTCCGCGAGGGCGAAGGTGTCGACCTCTGCATCTCCCGCCCGAAATCCCGCCTCACCTGGGGTATTCCGCTCCCCTTCGATGACGATTATGTGACGTTCGTCTGGTTCGATGCCCTCACCAATTACGCCAGCTTCGCGGGCTTCCGTGACCGTTCCCCGGAAACCTCGGGCCTCCCGAAATGGGAGGAACTCTGGCCCTGTGATGCCCACGTCATCGGCAAGGATATCCTCATTCCGGCCCATGGCATCTACTGGCCCATCATGCTCCATGCCTGCGGCCTTCCCGATGACCAGATCCCGAAAATCCTGGTCCACGGATGGTGGAACATGAAGGGCCGCAAGGTGAGCAAGAGCGAGAAAATCGAGGACGACACCGGACCGAAGCTCATTCCGGACCTGGTCGATCCCAATGCCATCGCCGACGTGATCGGCAAGGATGGGCTCCGCTACTTCCTCCTCAGCGACATCGCCACGGGCGGCGACAGCGACATCAGCGAGGAACGCATCCTCGTCCGCTACAACAAGGACCTCGCCGACATTCTCGGCAACCTCCTCAACCGCACGCTCAACATGGCCCGCAAATACCTCGGTGGCACCCTCGTCGCCACGGGCCACGACTCTGAACTGCACGGAGCCCTCCGCGCAACGGTCTCGGAACTCCCGCGGCTCGCCCGCGAGCACATGAAGACATGGCAGATCCATCTCATGCTCGCCGCCATCATCGACACCGCACGACAGGCGAACGAATTCATCGATAAAACCGCTCCCTTCAAACTCGCCAGGGACCCGGCCAACGCGGACGCCGTCGCCTCCATCATGCGCCATGTCGCGGAAACCCTCGCGCACCTCTCGGTCCTCCTTGGCCCGGTCATGCCCTCCACTGCCGTCCGCATGCAGACCCAGCTCGGCTGGCAGGCACCGGAAGGGATCACGCTCGATGATCTCCACTGGGGCCTCCTCCCGGATGGTCACCAGCTCGCGGAACCGCAGCCGCTCTTCCCCAAGGTAATGCCTCCGCCCGCCGGAGCCTGACCTCCGCTGCATCATGAGAATCATTCCGTGGGATGAAGCCCGCTCCTCCCGCTACAACGCGGTCATCGATGTGCGTTCCCCATCGGAATTCGCAGAGGACCATCTCCCGGATGCCCTCAATCTCCCGGTCCTCGATGACGAAGAACGGGCGGAAATCGGGACCATCTACTGCCAGCAGTGCCGCTTCGAAGCCCGCCGCCGCGGGGCCATGCTCGTCGCGCGCAATATCGCCAGTCACCTCGGCGCATTCTTCGCGGGCCGGGCGGAAAGCGACCGCTTCCTCATCTACTGCTGGCGCGGTGGGCAACGCTCGCGCAGCATGGCCACGATCCTCGATGCGGTGGGATGGCGCGCGGATGTCCTCCGCGGCGGCTACAAGGGCTGGCGCACCTGGATCCGTGAGCGTCTTGTCTCCCGCAGCCCGCAAATCCGCTTCCACGTCCTCACGGGCCTCACCGGATCCGGTAAATCCCGCATCCTTCGCCTCCTCGCTCAAACCGGTTCCCAGGTGCTCGACCTCGAATCCCTCGGCTGCCACCGCGGCAGCCTCCTCGGTGATGAACCTGGTCAACCCCAGCCTTCCCAGAAACACTTCGAGGGCCTCCTCGCCACCGCCCTCGATCAATTCGATCCCCATCGCCCGGTCTGGGTCGAATCGGAAAGCAAACGATTGGGCCGACTCTGGATTCCCGAGCCGCTCTGGCAATCGATGCAGCGCGGCACTGTCACGGAACTCTCGGTTCCGCTCGCCGCCCGCGCCGACTTCCTTGCGGATGAATACGCCCACTTCCAGCACGACCCCGAAGCTCTGGCGGCCAAACTCGAAACACTCCGCGAACCCTGCGGCGGTCAGACCCTTGCCGCGTGGCGCGACCACATCCGTCACGGCGCATGGCGTGACCTCAGCGCCGGCCTGCTCGAACGCCACTACGATCCCGTCTACCGCCGCTGCCGCAACTATGCTGCCCCGCAGCACTGCGTGGCACTGAACGACCTCTCTCCCGCGGAACTCTCCCGCGCCACCGGTCTCCTCAGATCCATGGAATCCGCCGCCGCACGGTCCGTCACGCGATCAGATCCTGCACCACTTTCCCGTGCACATCCGTAAGCCGGAAGTCGCGCCCGGCATAGCGGAAGGTGAAGGTCTCGTGATTGAATCCCAGCAACGCCATGAGCGTCGCATGCAGGTCATGCACGTGCACGGGCTTGTCGACGGCGCGGAACCCGAAGTCGTCGGTCGCTCCATGCACCGTGCCGGCCTTCACGCCGCCACCGGCCAGCCACATCGTGAAACCCCAGTGATTGTGGTCCCTCCCATTTACCTTGCCCGCATTGGCCCCGGCCTGCGGCAGCTCCACCACAGGGGTCCGGCCGAATTCACCGCCCCAGATGACGAGGGTCTCGTCAAGCATCCCGCGCTGCTTGAGATCCTTCAGCAGGGCCCCGGTGGCCTGATCCGACTGCTGCGCCAGCCTCCGGTGATTGACCTCCAGATCGTCATGGTTGTCCCAGGGCTGGCCTTCCCCATGCCATAGCTGAATGAACCGCACGCCCCGTTCGATGAGCCTCCGCGCAATCAGGGTCTGCCGACCGTGCACGGTGTCTCCATACATCTCCCGGATGTACTGCGGTTCGCGGTCCAGATCGAAGGCGTCAGTCGCATCCATCTGCATCCGGTAGGCCAGCTCGAAGGACTGAATGCGCGCCTCGAGCCGCGCATCGCCGGCCCTGCGCTCCTCATGCTCCCGGTTCATCTGCTGCAGCAGGTCGAGCTGGATGCGTTGTTCCCGCATGGGCAGGCCACGGTTCCGGATGTTCTCAATCAGCTTCTCCAGTTCCCGGTGCTGCGTGTCGATGTACGTGCCCTGAAATACCCCGGGCAGAAACCCAGCCTGCCAGTTCTGACTTTCCTGAATCGGATACCCTCCGGGACACATCACCACAAACCCAGGCAGATTCTGGTTCAAGGTCCCCAGCCCATACGTCACCCACGATCCAAAACTCGGCCGGATCAGCCGGGCCTCCCCGCAGTTCATGAGGAGCAGCGAGGGTTCGTGATTCGGCACATCTGCGTGCATGGACCGGATCACACAGAGGTCATCCGCACACGCCGCCACATGCGGAAAAATCTCGCTGACTTCCAGTCCGCTCTGCCCATGCTTCGCGAACTTGTAGGGCGACCGCATAAGAGTCCCGGTCTTCCGCTCGGTGCGCAGATTCTCCCCGGGCATGGGCTGACCATGCAGCCGATCAAGTTCGGGCTTCGGATCAAAGGTGTCCACCTGAGACGGACCACCATTCGCAAAAATATGGATCACGTGCTTCACCTTGCTCCCGAACTGCGCCGGACGGGCGCTCAGTGGATTCACGGAAGCGGCTCCGGCCTCGCCGAGCAGCGACTGCGCCGCCACCGCTCCCAATCCCATCCCGCAGCGACGCAGAAAATCACGGCGGGTCGCAAACAGGTGGCGGAAATCCGGGGCGTGATGACTCATGGCTTGTGCTCGTGCTGATCAATCGTACGCCTCGGCTGCCTCTCCGCTTACGCCATCGCCAACTTTTTCCATGAGACTCCCTTCCAGCCAAAAGCCTGAAGCGGATCAAAAGCGGGCCTGAAGCGGGCCTGAAGCGGATCGGGAGAGGCTTCCGCGCACCGGGCCCGCTTTTCCTTCCCCCGATCCCCGGTTGCACGCACCGTCCCCGCGAACACGCTGAAACCCTACGCCAAGTTGCCTCAGCCCATCCACGCCATCCCATGCAAAGCCTCTGGTCCGACTCCGAAGCCGCTGCCTTCTCCGCATCCGATCTCGCCCTGCGCGTCTACACGTCCCGCCTGCTCGGCAGGAATCCCGAACTCGTCCTCCATGGCGGTGGCAATACTTCGGTGAAGAGCACGGTGCCGGATTTCTTCGGTGACCCGCAGGAGGTACTCTACATCAAGGGCAGCGGGGGCGATCTCGCCACCATCGAACCCCGGCACTTCCCGGCGGTTCGCATGGCTACTCTCCTCAAACTCGCGGCCCTGCCGGAACTGAGCGACCCGGACATGGTGGCTCAGCAACGCACGGCCCTCCTCGACCCCGCCTCCCCCAATCCGTCGATCGAAGCCATCGTCCACGCGGTCCTGCCCCAGAAGTTCGTCGACCACACCCACGCCAACGCTGTCATCGCCCTCACCAATCAACCGGACGGAGAAGCACTCGTCCGCCAGACATGGGGCAGCCGCGTCATCATCATTCCCTATGTCATGCCGGGCTTCCTGCTCGCAAGGGCGGTCGCCAAAGCCACGGAACATGCGGATTGGAATCAGGTCGAAGGCCTCATTCTCATGCAGCATGGCATCTTCACCTTCGGAGCCACGGCCCGCGAAAGCTACGAACGCATGATCCAGCTGGTCACCGAAGCCGAAGTCGCCCTCGCCGCGCGCGACGGCGGCCCGGACAAGGCGGCCCTCGCCCGGAGTTCGTTTTCCCCAGCCGACCTGCGCACGCTCGCAGGCATCCGCCGCGCAGTCTCCCGCTCCCGCGGTCGCGCCTGCCATGCCATTCTCAACCACTCGCCGGAAGCCGCCGGATTCGCCTCCCGCACGGATGTGGCTTCGCTCGCCACCAGGGGCACGCTCACGCCGGACCACAGCATCCGCACCAAACGCATTCCGGCCATCGTTTCCGGTCCGGAGGATGTGCCGTCGTTCGCCGCACTCACCAACGACTACTTCCAACGCCATCAGACGGGTCAGGCCCCCCTCGATCCAGCGCCGCGCTGGGCGGTCTGGCCCGATAAAGGCACCATCGCCTTCGGGACCACCACCCAGGAAGCCGCCATCGTGAGCGACATCGTGGCGCATACCATCCAGACCATTCAGCAGGCGGAAGCGGCCGGTGGCTGGCGCGCCCTCCCGGAAAAGGATCTCTTCGCGATCGAATACTGGGACCTCGAACAGGCGAAACTGCGCAGCGCGCCCGCCCCGCTTCCGCTGCAGGGCAAAACCGCCATCGTCACCGGAGCAGCGGCCGGCATCGGCCGGGCCATCGCCGAAGCTCTCGCCAGACAGGGTGCCACGGTCACCGGCATGGATCTCAATCCCCAGACGCCGGAGCGCCTCTCGGGAGTTCCCGGCCTCTCGGGTAAAGTCATCAACCTCACGGATTACGAACTCGTCCGCACGGCGGTCGATGACGTGGTCCAAGCCACGGGCGGTCTCGACATTCTCGTGAGCAATGCGGGCATCTTCACGGCCGGAGCCAACTTCGAGGACATGGACCCGGTCAACTGGGCGAAAAGCATGGAGGTCAACCTCACCAGCCACATGCGCCTCCTCCAGTGCTGCGTCCCCTACCTGAAACTCGGGGTCGAACCCACGGCCATCTTCGTGGGCAGCCGCAATGTCAAAGCCCCGGGTGCCGGAGCGGGCAGCTATTCCTGCGCCAAGGCCGCGGTCACCCAGCTCGTCAGGGTCGCCGCCCTCGAACTCGCCCCCCATGGCGTCCGCGTCAATATCATCCACCCCGACGCGGTCTTCGATACGGAACTCTGGACCCCGGAAGCCCTCGCCCGCAGCGCTGAACGCTACGGCCTCACGGTCGAGGAATACAAAACCCGCAATCTCATGAAGACGGAAATCCGCAGCGCCGACGTCGCCGCCATGGTCTGTGCCATGGCCGGTCCCATCTTCGGTAAAACCACCGGAGCCCAGATCCCCGTCGACGGTGGCAACGACCGGGTCATCTGACCCGGCACCATGGCAGCATGGACACGCCGGTTGACCTGCTGAAGGATTTCTCCGACCGCTGGCCTGCCGTCGTGGTCAAGGAACTGCGCCAGGGCCTGCGATCCCCGCTGTTTGTCCTGCCGTTCATTCTCCTGCACGTCCTTGCCCTCGTCGCCCTCGCTTCGGAATACGCCGATGGAAGGGCCGCCGCAGCAGGCACCCAAACCATCGCGCGCTTCACGATCCTGCGGGAGACGGGGTTCTTCTGGTCGGTCACTGCGATCCTCGTGGCAATCATCATGCCGCTCCGCTCGTTCGCTTCGCTTCACGATGAACGCCGGGGCGGGCAATCTGACCTGCTCCTCCTCGGGGGACTCTCCCGCTGGCAGATCGTGCGCGGCAAGTGGCTCGTCCAGATGCTCTTCTGCGCCCTCGCGCTCGTCTCGCTCACCCCTTACCTCCTCGTCCGCTACTTCTTCGGAGGCTTTGATCTCATCAGCAATGGCCTCACTCTCCTCAATGTCGCCGGGGCCACCTCGGCCATGAGTGCCTGCCTGATCGGAGCCAGCGGCTACCGTTCCCTCACCACCCGCTTCTTCGCGGTCGCGGTCTGCTCCGCATGGATCATCATCGCCACCCTCATGATCCAGGGCGTCACGGCTGCGACCGGCAGCATCGCAGGCATTCCCGCCTACAGCATCTTCTGCGGGCACCTCTTTTTCGCGCTGTACACCGCCGCCGGTCTCCAGCTCGGCCGCGCCCACCTCAAGGTCTACCTCCTGCCCTTCGAAGTAAATCCGGGCAGCACCATCCTCGTGCTCATGATCATCTTCCCGTTCCTCATCCTCGGCTGCGGGCTCGTGCTCGCCGCGGTTTCGGTGTGGCTCGTCTGGATCGCCCTCGTCATCCCCATCGCCGCCCTCCTCCTCAGCGATAATCCATGGCAGCCCAGCCACGGCCGGCTCCCCGCCAGTATTTCCGGATTCGATACCAATTGGCGTCCCCTCCACTGAAAGCCGCCCGACCAGTCGGATCCGCACCCCCATGATCCGGCAGCTGAAAACGTCCGGCACCAACCCTCCCGGCTGCGGAGTCCTCAGACGGGATGCCGGGCCATGACCCATGCCATCGCTTCCTCCTTCGTACCCACCTGACCCTCCAGCTGGGCGTCGTGCACATCCCGCAGCACCGCCGCCATGCGCGGCCCGGAAGCATAGCCCGCTGCCAGCAGGTCCCGGCCATTGACCAACCACGGCGGCAGGGCCCTCGCCTCGGCGGATTCGGTCAGCTTCGTCCGCATGAATTCCCAGTTGTCGAGCAATCCATTGCTCCCAAGACAATCCACCCGGTGCAGCTCAAGTTCATCCGCAAATCCCGGTTCCGCCAGCCACCGCCGCACCTTGGCCGGGCGCATCTCCCGCACGTGCATGAACTTCATGTGGTTCGCCACGGCGGTCACGACGGCGGAAATGATCTGATTGGGAAATTTCAGTCTTGTGAGGATTGACTCCGCCATGCCGGCTCCCACCCGGTCGTGCCCGTTGAAACGGATCCTCCCCTCGGCGGGATCAACGCTGCGCGTGGCGGGCTTCCCGGCGTCGTGCAGCAGCACGGACAGCACCAGCGGCAGCGGCGCTTCCTCGGGGAGAAGGCTCAGCATGAGCCGCGTGTGCGTCCACACGTCCCCCTCGGGATGGTACTCGGGTGGCTGACTGCATCCCTTCATCGCTTCCATCTCGGGAAGAATCACCCGGAGCAAACCGGACTCATCCAGCAGATCAAAACCACGCAGCCGGCTCCGGTGCAGCAGGATCCTCACCAGTTCGTCCCGCACCCGCTCCACACTGATCTCCCGCAGGGATCCGGCCTCGGCTCCCAGGGCCGCCCAGGTCGATTCCTCCACCTGGTAATCAAGCGCCGCCGCAAACCGCACGGCCCGCATCAGCCTCAGCCGGTCTTCCCGGAACCGCTGCACCGGATCGCCAATCGCCCGCAGTACCCGCGCCCGCAGATCCTCCTGCCCGCCCACGTAGTCGATCACCCGGCCATCGCCCGGATCGAGAAACATCCCGTTTACCGTGAAATCCCGGCGCTGGGCATCTTCCCGGGGCGTCGCAAAGGTCACGGTCTCAGGCCGCCGACCGTCCCGGTACGATCCATCGGTCCGGAAGGTCGCAATCTCAAACATTTCCCCACCCTCAGGCACCACCACGACCCCGAAATGCGCCCCCACGAACTGCGCCCGCGGAAAGAGCCGCAGCACCTCCGGTGGAGTCGCATCGGTCGCTATGTCGTAATCATGCGGTTTCCGGCCCAGCAGTTCATCCCGAACACAGCCGCCTGCAAAATAGGCGACATGACCCGCCGACTGCAGCCGACGTGCCATTTCCGCCGCAGTCGCCCGCAGAGCGACCGCATCCATCGTTCCACCGGACATGCCCCATGGTTGACCCGATTCCCGGCGTTCCGCAATGATGGATCCTTCCGGGGCGCCAGAGGCTTGATTCCATGAATGCGGATTAAAAACCAAGCCGCGTGCCGAAAGGAAACCCGTTCCTTTGAGTAAGGGATGGATGCCAGGGGCCGTGCGGGTGCCCTGACCGGAGCCACCCGCCCACCCATCTGGCGCACCCATCGGCTCTCCCATCTTCACCGCTCCCATGCCATGCTGAGAATCAACGGAACGAAGTCATCCCGCTTCTGCGACGGCACCAGCCGCCGCGGATTCCTCCGCCTCGGAGCCCTTGGATTGGGCGGTCTGGCCATGCCGGACCTGCTGCGGGCGGAAACGGCGGCCCAGACCAAGGGTACCAAGTCGGTCATCATGATCTTCCTTCCCGGGGGCCCACCGCACCAGGACATGTGGGACCTCAAAATGGATGCACCGGCGGACATCCGGGGCGAATTCCGTCCCATCCGCACAAAGGTCCCGGGCATCGAAATCTGTGAACTTTTTCCGAAGATGGCGGCCATGATGGATAAGTTCTCCATCATCCGCAGCATGGTGGGAGCCCGCGGCGATCACGCGGCCGACCAGTGCCTCACTGGCCGCGGTCCCCAGAACGCCCCCCAGGGCGGCTGGCCCAGCATCGGTTCCGTCTTCTCCAAAGTCCATGGCTCGGGCGCTCCCGGCGTTCCGGCCTTTGTCGGGCTCTCGCCCAAAATGGGCCACGCTCCCTGGGCCAACCCCGGCCAACCCGGCTTCCTCGGGCCCGCCCACGCCCCATTCCAACCGAATGGCGGCGGAGCGGGTGACCTCGTGCTCAATGACATCTCGCTGGACCGCCTCGCGGACCGCAAGTCCCTCCTCTCGAGCTTCGACTGCTTCCGCCGCGATGTCGACAACAGCGGCATGATGGAAGCCATGGACGCCTTCCAGCAGCAGGCCATGGGCGTGCTCACCAGCAGCCGCCTCTCGGAAGCCCTCAATCTCGACAAGGAAGACCCGAAGGTCCGCGCCCGCTACGGCGGCGGCACCATGAAATGCCGCGACGACGGCGGCCCGGAATGCCCGGAACAGTTCCTCATGGCCCGACGCCTCGTTGAAGCCGGGGTCCGCTGCGTCACCGTCGGATTCAACCGCTGGGACTGGCACGGTGCCAACTTCCGCCAGGGCCGCGAGGTCTTCCCGCAGCTCGACCATGGTCTCACCGCCCTCGTCGAAGACCTCCATCAGTCCGGCCTCGATCAGGACGTCAGTGTCGTCGTCTGGGGCGAGTTCGGCCGCACTCCCCAGATCAACAAGGACGCCGGACGCGACCACTGGCCCCGTGTCTCCTGTGCCGCCCTCGCCTGCGGCGGTCTCAACCACGGACAGGTCATCGGCAGCACCGACCGCCTCGGCGGCGAAGCCAACAGCCGCCCCGTCGACTTCCAGGAGGTCTTCGCCACCCTCTACCACGCCGCGGGAATCGATACAAAAACCGTCACCATCAACGACCTCAATGGCCGCCCGCGCTACCTCGTGGACGAACAGTTCAAACCCCTCCCGGAACTGGTGGGATGAAGCATCCTGAAGCCGTTGCCTCCACCTCCCGGTGGTCGCCCTTTTCCCCAAGGCGGGCCTCTCCCCGCTCCTGACCCCCCGCGCCTGAACCCCGTACCTGTTCCCCATGCTGACGCTCTTTTCGAACAAACCTGCGGGCTCGTTCTGCGACGGTCATTCCCGGCGCTCGTTCCTGCGGATCGGGGCACTCGGACTGGGCGGGCTCTCGCTGCCGCAACTGCTCCGCGCGGAAGCAGAGCAGGGCAGAGGAAAGTCCCAGAAGGCCCTCATCCTCGTCTACCTCCCGGGCGGTCCCCCGCACCAGGATATGTTCGATCTAAAAATGGACGCCCCTTCGGAAATCCGCGGGGAATTCGCGCCAATCGGTACCAATGTCCCCGGAATCCAGATCTGCGAACACCTGCCGCGCCTCGCGAAAATGGCGGACAAATTCGCCTTTGTCCGCAGCGTCGTCGGGGCCAAGGACCGCCACGAATCGTTCCAGTGCGTCACAGGCCGCCTCAACGACAATGTGCCCCCGGGAGGCTGGCCGGAAATCGGCAGCGTGGTCTCGCGCGTCCAGGGCGGGAGCCCCTCGGTGCCCTGCTACGTGAACCTCTCCCCGAAAATGCAGCACACGCCCTACAATCAGGGGCGCACCAGCTTCCTCGGAGTCGCCCACGCTCCCTTCATGCCCCTCGGCAGCGTCAAGGATGACATGTCTCTCAACGGGGTCACCATCGAACGCCTTGCGGACCGCCGTTCGCTGCTCACTTCATTCGACAGCTTCCGCCGCGAAGCCGATGCCAGTGGTGCCATGTCGGGCGTCGATGCCTTCACGGAACAGGCCTTCGATATCCTCACTTCATCCCGCCTCCTCAAGGCGCTTGACCTCTCGGGCGAGGATCCGAAACTCCGCGAACGCTACGGTAAGGGTACGGATAAAATCCAGGGCGATGCCGCCCCCCGTCTCAATGAACAGTTCCTGCTCGCCCGCCGACTCGTCGAAGCCGGCGTCCGCGTGGTCACCGTGAGCTACAGCTTCTGGGACTGGCACGGCCAGAACTTCCGCAACGCAAAGCAGAACCTCCCGGATTTCGACCAGGCCATCGCAGCCCTCGTCGAGGACCTCCACAGCCGTGGCATGGGCGACGATGTCTCGGTGCTCGCATGGGGCGAATTCGGCCGCACCCCCCGCATCAACAAGGACGGTGGCCGCGACCACTGGCCGAATGTCTCCTGCGCCCTCCTCGCCGGCGGCGGCATGCAGACGGGACAGGTCATCGGTTCCACGGACCGCCTCGGAGGGGAAGCCAGCGACCGTCCGGTCCACTTCCAGGAAATCTTTGCCACCATGTACCACAATCTCGGCATCAATCCCAACACGACCACTGTGCCGGACCTCACGGGCCGACCGCACTACCTCGTCGATGGACAGTTTCAGCCCATGAAGGAACTCGTATGAGCACCGCCGCCCACCGCTCCCCGCGCCATTCCCGCTGCCCCGCCCCGGTCCTGCTGCTCAACGTCCTGCTGGCCGCGGCCCCATTGCACGCCGCCCTCCACATCCACGCCGGTGCCCCCGCGGGCCAGCCGGCTGCGCTTACCTCGAAGGACGCCAGCCTCCAGCTCGTGGTCACCGCCACGGACGGCAGCGGCCGCACCACGGACGTCACCCGCAGCGCCACATGGAAACTCGAACCCGCCGGAGCCATCGAAATCTCCCCGGCGGGCATGGCCACTCCGCTCGCCGATGGCAACGTCTCGGTCACCGCGACGACTCCGGATGGCGACTCCTCATCCCTCACCATCACGGTTGCCGGCGCTGGCAGCCCCCGCCCGCTTCATTTCGCGAACGACATCGTCCCGGTCCTCACCAAATACGGCTGCAATGGCGGCGGTTGCCACGGAAAGTCGGAGGGCCAGAATGGCTTCAAACTCTCTCTGCTGGGCTTCGAACCATGGGACGACTACGGATTCCTCGTCCATGAATCCCGCGGCCGGCGCCTCTTTCCGGCCGCCCCGGAAAGCAGCCTCCTCCTCCTCAAGGGAACAGGCGAGATGCCCCACGGCGGCGGTGCCCGCATGACCCGCGGAACCCCGGACTACCTCACCATGGTCCGCTGGATGGAACAGGGCATGCCAAAGGGTGATCCCAAAGCCCCCGCTCCGGTCAGCCTCGCGGTCTTTCCGCCGGAACGACTGCTCAAACCGTCCGATCACCAGCAACTGCAGGTCACCGCCCTCTACGCCGACGGTTCATGGCGCGATGTCACGCGTCTCGTCACCTACGAAAGCGGTGCCAAGGACATGGCCACGGTCACGGAGGACGGGCTCGTCGCCACGGCCACGCAGCCCGGCGATGTCGCGGTCATGGTCCGCTTCATGGAACTGGTGGGCGTCTTCCGCGGCACCATCCCCCTCGGAGCCCCGCTGGGCGACTTCCCCCCGGAACGCAACGTCATCGATACCCACGTCTTCGCCAAACTCCGTACCCTGGGCCTGCCGCCCTCGGGCGTCTGCGACGACGCCACGTTCCTCCGCCGCGTCACCATCGACATCACGGGCCGACTCCCCTCGCCGGAGGAAACGGCGGCCTTCGCAGCGGACGCGTCGCCGGAAAAACGCAGCGCACTCATCGACCGTCTCCTCGCATCGCCGCAGTACGCGGAATACTTCGCCGCGAAATGGGCCGCCCTCCTCCGCAACAAACGCGGCGACCGGCCCGCCTATGGCACGCTCGCCTTCCACGAATGGATCCGCGACCTCCTGAACCGCAACGTCCCCTACAGCGAATTCGTCAGCCAGGTCGTGAGCGCTTCGGGCAGCGTCAGTTCGTCTCCCGCCGTCGGCTGGTACCGCACGGTCCGTCAACCCCAGGACCAACTCCAGGACATCGCCCAGGTCTTCTGCGGCCAGCGTCTCCAGTGCGCTCAGTGCCACCACCATCCCTACGAGAAATGGAGCCAGGACGACTACTACGGCTTTGCTGCCTTCTTCTCGACGATTGGCCGGAAACCGTCGGACCAGCCTGCCGAAGAAGCCATCTTCCACGAATGGAAGGAGGCCTCGGCGGCCAACCCGCGCACGGGCAAACCGCAGAAGCCCAAGCCGCTCGGCAGCGAACCGCTCAACCTCGCCCCGCAGGATGACCCCCGCGAACCGCTCGCCGCATGGCTCACCTCGCCGGAGAATCCCTTCTTCGCGAAAATGTTCGTCAACCGCTACTGGAAGCATTTCTTCAGCCGCGCCCTCGTGGAACCGGAAGATGACCTGCGCGTCACCAATCCACCAGTCAATCCCGCCCTGCTCGACGCTCTCGCCGGCGAATTCACAAAATCGGGCTTCGATATGAAATCGATTGTCCGTCTCGTCTGCAACAGTGCCACCTACCAGCTCAGCAGCCTCCCGAACGAACACAACGCAGCAGACCGGCAGAACTTCAGCCGCTTCTTCCCCCGTCGGCTCCAGGCCGAGGTCCTGCTCGATGCCATCGACTCGGTCACAGGTCTTGCCACCCGCTTCCCGGGCCAACCGGTGGACCGCCGCGCCGTGGCGCTCCCGGACGACAGTTTCAATGGAGCCAGTTACTTCCTGACGGTCTTCGGCCGACCCGAGAATTCAAGTGCCTGCGAATGCGAACGAACCCAGGACAGCAGCCTCGCTCAAAGCCTGCACCTCCTCAATTCCAAGGGGATCCAGGAGAAACTGACGGCGGAAACGAGCCGATCGGCGGTCCTCGCGAAAGACGCACGCCCGGTCGCGGAACGCCTCCGCCAGCTCTTCGTCACAGCGTATTCCCGCGAACCCCAGCCCGAGGAAATCCAGAGGGCCGCAGACTATCTCGCGAAGAAAAACGGGGAGAAGTCAGCGTGGGAGGACATGGTCTGGGCCCTGCTCAATACCAAGGAGTTTCTCTTCAATCACTGACCGCCGAGCCAGCACGGCCATGACTCCCGAAACCCCGCACGGCCTCCCGCGCCGCCGTCCCATCCTGCCCGCAGCGCTCGCCCTGCTCACGGTGGCCGCGCTGCCCCTCGCGGCGCAATTGCCCACGGCCCGCCTCGATAGTGTCTTCCCTCTGGGCCTGACCGCGGGCACGGAGACGGAGGTCACCATCGCAGGCGCTGACCTCGATGGCGTGGACCGTCTCCTCTTCTCGGATCCGGGACTCTCCGCGGTTCCCGCCGACGGCCTGAAATTCAAAGTGACGGCCAGCGCCGGCATGGCGCCGGGTGTCCATGAAGTCCGCGCCGCCGGACGCTACGGCATCTCGGCAAGCAAACTCTTCGTGGTCGGCTCCCTCCCGGAAATCACGGAGTCTTCCCCCAACGCCTCGGCGGCCACTGCCACCGCCGTGACCGTTCCGGTCACCATCAATGGCACCACCGGACCGGATGCCGCGGACCACTTCCGCTTCCGCGCCGCTGCCGGGCAGCGCATCGTCCTGACCTGCGCCGCGGAACGCATCGACTCGCCCCTCAACGCGGTCATCGCCCTCGCCGACGCCGCTGGCCGCGAACTCCTCACCGCTCACCGCAACGATGGAGATGACGCCCGTATCGAGTTCAGTGCTCCAGCGGAAGGCGATTACACGGTGCGTATCCACGACATGGCATGGGCCAGCGCTCCCTACCGCCTGACAGTGGCTTCCCCGCAGGAAGCGGCCGCCAGCCCGTCGGATTCTCTCCCGCTCGCCGGAGCCGTCGCCCCCCGCGATGCTGCCCCCGTCACAGACCTGCCCGCCCCCGCCAATGACGCCGCCACGGCCCACAGAATTTCGCTTCCCTCCCACCTCGCTGGTTCGGGTTCCGCGGCATGGATCGAATTCTCCGCGGACCAACCCCGCAAAGTTTCCCTCTCCCTGCTCAGTCACCGGCTCGGTCACCCCAGTGATTTCGTGATCCGCCTCCTCAGGGTCACCAAGGATGGCAAGGGAGCGGAATCCATGGAGCAGGTGGCCATTTTCGACGATTCTCCTGCCCCGGCCGGCACGGAACCGCTCGCTCTGGGCAGCCGCGATCCCTCGGGAGATTTCGCCTGTGAACAAGGTGCCACCTACCGGCTCCAGATCATCGACAGGTTCCGCGCGAATCGTCCGTGGCGGCTCTCGCTGCGTGACCCCCAGCCGGGCTTCTCCCTCGTCGCTTTTTCGCTCGGCCCGCAGACGAAGGGTCCGGCCATCCACCGATGGAGCCCACTCCTCCGCAAGGGAGCCAGTTCCATGGTGTCGG
>JBIICE010000268.1:0-4888 GCA_044239025.1 Verrucomicrobiales bacterium | reverse complement strand
CCTACCGCGAAGGCTGGAAACTTCCTAGCCTGCCTGCCTGACGACGCTTCCGCACCGTCACTCCAACCGCCATCAGCTCCATGCGCCCACCAGCCGCTCCCGCTGGACTCGCGCTCGCGTGCCTGTTCGCGTGCCTGTCCAGACGGGGCTGACCTCCGCTTCTCGTCCCCCGATGGCACGGCCCTCGCCTTCGAAGTCGATTCGTGGAACCGGGCCGACGGCACAGCCACCCTCTGGGACCGCATTCCGAAAATCTCCGGCAACGCCGCCCAGCCGCTCCACCTGCATTGGAGCCCCCATCCTGCCGGCTCCGTGATCCGCCCGGTCTGATTCACCTGTATCCCTCTCCGCCCATTCCTCAGGGCCCAATATCCAGCCGGAAAAACCGCCGCCCTTCCACGGGCTGCCGCAGCACAGCCCGCCACCCGCATGGATTCTTCTGCGGCGCTTCCCCACTCACCCGGTTAATCTCCTGATCGCCATCCTGCGTCGGAAAGGTCTGCGCATGTCCATCGGTCGTACCCCCCAAACTGCTCACCTGCGCCAGCCAGCATCATTCGCATCATTGAAATCATCCGTCTGACCATACCCCCAAGGGCTCAGACCAAGCAGTGTCAGCAGCAGAACAGAAGGCAGCGGCACTGATTGCAGTTCCATGACACCATCAGGGTTGTCCTGCCATGCTGCATCCCCGCACACCTCCCGTCCATCCTCGGAAACCCCACCCAGCATCTCAGCTCAATGCCCGCCCCAACCTGGGATTTCCGCCGAAGCCAAGGACGCCCCTTCAGCACAAAACCCCCAGCGCCAGCATCCGGCCAGTGCAGCCCTTCTCCCTACGGTAGGAATAATACCGCTGAGGATCAGCCGCATGCGTGCAGACCCCACAGTCGTGCACCCGCGACGCATCCACCCCGGCCGCCAACGCGTCGGCCCGGATCCTTTCCGGTATGTCCATCTCAAACCACGGCGGACGGATCGATGGCCCGATCTGCACGACCATCCGTCCGGGATCGCCGCCAAACCGCTCGGCCATGACCTCAATGGCCCGGCCAATGATGTTCCCCTCGGTGCTCTTCCTCCCGGAATGAAGCACGGCCAGCACCCTCCGCTCAGGCTCGACCACCCACACGGGTGCACAGTCGGCCACATGAATCCCCAGCACAACGCCGGCCTCGGCCGTGATCAATCCATCCACCCCGGCCACATGACGCCCTCCCCCGCTCCCCACCACCGCCACCTCGGCCCCGTGAACCTGCTCGGCGGTCACCACCCGGCCTTCGCCTCCGACCATTTCCCGCACCGCCAGCGCATGCCACGGAGCCAGCGCCGCCAGCACCCCTGCCTTGTCATAGCCACCCGCCACACCCGGCACCCGCCCCACAAATCCATGCCGCACCACCCCGCGGAGCGCCTCCAGCGCCGGATAACGCTCCATCACCAGTTCCTGAACATTCGCCTTTTCCATCCCTCGCCCTTCCCTGAACCAACCCTCGCCCGCCAGCGCAAATCCCCGCCAGCGCAGCAACCGGATCCTGAAGGCTTGTGAAATATTTCACAAATTCGTCTTGCTGCCCCCCGGCCCGACCGTAGCTTGCCGAAATGCCCCTGCGCGGGTCGCCCAAATTCCTTCATTTCCCCTGATTTCCTATGAGCAAGACGGTTCGTGAAATCGAAGCCCCCGACACGGCTGCCAGAGCCGCCCAGCACGTCGAGGAATACCAGCAGACCGCCCCCGACATGATCGGCGAAAAGCTGGTCATCAACATGGGACCGTCCCACCCGGCCACCCACGGCGTCCTCCGCCTCGTTCTCGAACTGGACGGCGAAATCATCTCCAAGGCGATCCCGGACCTCGGCTACCTCCACCGAGGCGATGAGAAGATCGCCGAAAACATGCACTATAATCAGTTCGTGCCCTACACGGACCGGCTCGACTACCTCGCGCCGCTCGCCAATAATGTGGCCTACGCCATGACGGTCGAGAAACTCATGGGCTGGGAACTCCCCCCGCGCGGTCAGGCCATCCGCGTCATCTGCTGCGAACTCGCCCGACTCTCGGCTCACCTCCTCGGCATGGGAGTATTCGCCATGGACTGCGGTGCCATGACGGTCTTCCTCTACACCTTCACCGAACGCGAGAAAATCTACAATCTCTGCGAACAACTCACGGGAGCGCGCTTCACCACGTCCTACACCCGCGTCGGTGGCCAGACCCGCGACGTCTCCCCCGAATTCCTCGAGAACCTCACGAAGTTCCTCGATGAACTCCCCGCGCAGATCGACGAAATCGATCAACTGCTCACCCGCAACAAGATCTTCCTCGACCGCACCAGGGACATCGGCATCATCCCGCGCGACCGCGCCATCGCCTACGGCATCACCGGGCCCAACCTCCGCGCCTCGGGCGTCGATTACGACCTCCGCAAGGCCCATCCCTACCTCGGTTACGAACAGTATGATTTCGACGTCCCCCTTGGCAGCGTAGGCGACTGCTTCGACCGCTACCTCGTCCGTCTCGAGGAAATGCGCCAGAGCCACAAAATCCTGCGCCAGGCCATCAGCCGCCTCCCGGACGGTCCCATCAATGTCGCCGATGCCAAAGGGCTCCTCCCGAGGAAGGAAAACGTCCTCATGAAAATGGAGGAACTGATCCACCACTTCATCGTCGCCACCCAAAGCGTCGACGCCCCCCCGGGAGAGGTCTACTTCGGCCATGAAAACCCCAAGGGCGAACTCGGCTTCTACCTCTGCAGCAAGGGCGGTGGCGTGCCCTACCGCCTCAAAATCCGCAGCCCATCCTTCGTCAACCTCTCGGTCGTCCCGGAAATCCTCCCCGGCCACATGGTCAGTGATGTGCCCGCCATCCTCGGCTCCCTCGACTTCGTCATGGGTGAATGCGACCGCTGACCGCCTCTGCCATTCCTTCCTTCCCTACCCGATTCTTCCCAGTTCATGAGTTCCCGGAAAAAACCGTCCGCCGCCGCCAGCGCCCGCGCCTTCTCCAGCCAACTCGTCGACGGACCGGAACGCGCCGCCAGCCGCGCCATGCTCCATGCCGTCGGATTCCAGCGGGCCGACTTCCGCAAGAGTCAGGTCGGCATCGCCAGCACATGGAGCCAGGTCACGCCCTGCAATATCCATATCGATAAACTCGCCCTCGAATCTGCCAAGGGTGTCGACGCCGCCGGCGGCAAAAGCGTGATCTTCAATACGATCACCATCTCCGACGGCATCAGCATGGGAACCGAAGGCATGAAATACAGCCTCGTCTCCCGCGAAGTCATCGCCGATTCCATCGAAACGGTCGCCGGATGCGAAATGTTCGACGGTCTCGTCACCATCGGCGGCTGCGACAAGAACATGCCTGCCTGCGTCATGGCCATGGCCCGCCTCAACCGTCCGTCGGTTTTCGTCTACGGCGGCACCATCAAGCCGGGCTGCCACGACGGCCGCGACGTCGACATCGTCAGTGTCTTCGAAGCGGTCGGTCAGCACGCCAGCGGCAGAATCTCGGACAAAACTCTCGAGGAAATCGAACAGTGCTCGATTCCCGGTCCCGGCTCCTGCGGTGGCATGTACACGGCCAATACCATGGCCAGTGCCATCGAAGCCCTCGGCCTCTCCCTGCCCAATTCCTCGGCCCAGGCGGCTGTCAGTGATGAGAAAATGATGGACTGCTTCGACGCCGGTGCAGCCGTCATGCACCTCCTGCAGCGCGGCATCCGCCCCTCGGATATCCTCTGCCGGGAGTCGTTCCTCAATGCCATCACGGTCATCACTGCCCTCGGCGGCAGCACCAATGCGGTCCTTCACCTCCCCGCCATGGCGAAGGCGGCCGGCGTGAAGCTCTCCATCGACGATTTCCAGAAAATCGGTGCCCGCACCCCGGTGCTCGCCGACCTCAAACCAAGCGGCAAGTACGTCATGTGGGAACTCGTCCGCATCGGCGGCACCCTCCCGCTCATGAAGATGCTGCTCGACGCGAAACTGCTCGACGGCGACGTCATGACAGTCACAGGCAAAACCCTCGCCCAGAACCTTGCGAAGGTGAAACCCTACCCCAGGGGCCAGGATGTCATCCGCCCGCTCTCGAATCCCATCAAGAAGGATGGCCACCTCGCGATCCTCTACGGAAACCTCGCGCCCGGCGGAGCCGTCGGCAAGATCAGCGGCAAGGAAGGCAGCCGGTTCTCGGGCAAAGCCCGCGTCTTCGATAGCGAAGAAGCCGCCATGCACGCCATCACCAACCGGAAAGTCAAGGCAGGCGATGTCATCGTGATCCGCATGGAAGGCCCCAAAGGCGGGCCCGGCATGCGCGAAATGCTCGGCCCCACCTCGGCGGTCATGGGCATGGGCCTCGGCAAGGAGGTCGCGCTCATCACGGATGGTCGCTTCAGCGGCGGCAGCCACGGCTTCGTCGTCGGCCACATCACCCCGGAAGCTTTCTCGGGCGGCCCCATCGCCATCGTCCGCAACGGTGATCCGATCACCATCGACGCAGTGAAACGGACCATCTCCCTCGATATCCCCGCCAGCGAAATCAAGGAACGCCTCGCGCGCTGGAAACAGCCCAAACCCCGCTACACGCGCGGCGTGCTCGCCAAGTTTGCCCGACTCGTCTCCTCCGCCTCGGAAGGTGCCGTCACGGACGAATCGCTCTGACCCACCGCTCCACTGCGGACCCGCAGAAGGGCCCGTGGAATGAACGATGCGCCGCGCTGGCCCCCGCCCCACCGCCCAACTCCGCCATTCCCTCCCGATGCCGCCCGACGCATGCCGCCAACCCACGGGGTCGCCTCTGGCCACCCTCGCGGCGGCGGCCAGCCTCCTGCTGCCAACCCTGAGCCACGCTCAGAACCGCAGTACACCCGCCCCTCAGGCCAAA
>JBIICE010000060.1:0-19677 GCA_044239025.1 Verrucomicrobiales bacterium | reverse complement strand
ACACGGGGAGGCGACCCGGCCTGCAAGGACCACTGCAGGCCCAGGTCTCCGGCCACCCATGGCTGGCTTCCCGTGCCCACCCAACCACAACCAGAAAGGACAGAAACCATGCCTCCCATACCCCCACCCAGACCCATGTACGGCGTAAGCCGCATCGACCAGCCCGAGAAAAAGAATCACGGCTGGTATGTGCGTGTCACCTATAAGGGGAAAACTGAACAGAAGTTCTTCGCGGACAAAGGCCACGGCGGAAAACAGAAGGCCCTCAAAGCCGCCCAGGAACACCGTGACCAACTGGTGACCAAACTGCCCCCGAACCGCCAGGAAGCCGCCTCCCGGAAGCGCGCCGTCGCCCGCAAAGCGACCCGGCCGGTCGCCAAGGCAGCCACCAAACCCGCCCCGCGGAAAGCCGCACGCAAGGCAGCCAAGCCCTGAGACTGACGCCAGTCACCCGATCCAGCGGCCCGCCCGCCCCGTCTCCCGGGGCAGCGGGCCGCTGCTTCGTTCCCCCCCGGCGCACTTCCGCACGCCTCCCGCGGGCCTCTTGACAACCACCCCCGCCACCCGTTGATCGAGTCTGTGCCCGCTCCCCTGACCAACCCCAGCGGTCTGACCGCCGAAAACCTCCGCCGGACCTACCACATCGGTTCCCGCGAAATCGAGGTCCTCAGGGGCGTCAGTTTCAGCGTCCAGCCAGGCGAACGGGTGTTTCTATGCGGTCCATCCGGAGCCGGCAAAACCACTCTGCTCTACGTCCTCGGCGGCCTGGAAGCCCCCGATGGTGGCCGCGTTCTTCTCCATGGCGAATCGCTTTACGACCGCCCCGATGCCGATCTCGCCAACCTCCGCAACCGTCTCACCGGTTACGTGTTCCAGAATTACCTGCTGCTCCCCGAACTGACCGCACTCGAAAATGTCTGCCTGCCCGCCATGATCGGGGGCCGCTCCGCAAGGGAATCTGCCGCCAGCCTGCTCGAAAAAGTCGGCCTCGGCCACCGCCTCCACCACCTGCCCGCAGAACTCTCCGGCGGCGAACAGCAGCGCGTCGCCATCGCCCGCGCCCTCGTCAACAACCCCGCCTTCCTCTTCGCTGACGAACCCACCGGCAACCTCGACAGCCGCACCGGAACGGAAGTCATGAATTTGCTGCTGTCACTGGTTGCGGACAGCGGAAAAACCCTGATGGTCGTCACTCACGATACCCGGCTCGCCAGCCATGGCGACCGCACCCTCGTCCTACGCGACGGCCTCCTCGAATCCTCCTGAGCCACAGCCCTTTCCCCGACGCCAACGCCGCATGAAAGTCTACATCGACGGTACCCTCCACGACGAACAGAATGCCCGCATCTCCGTGTTCGATCACGGTCTGCTCTACGGAGACGGTGTTTTCGAAGGCATCCGCTTCTACAACCGCCGCGTCTTCCGTCTCGAGGAACACATCCGCCGGCTGTACGACTCCGCACGCAGCATCCTCCTCAACGTGCCCATCCCACCCGAGGAAATGACCGAGGCCGTCCTCGCCACCTGCCGCGCCAATGACCTGACCGATGGCTACATCCGGCTCGTCCTCACGCGCGGCACCGGCTCCATGGGCCTCAGCCCGTTCCGCTGCCCCAAAGCCTCCGTCATCATCATCGCCTGCAGCATCCAGCTCTACCCGGCGGAAGCCTACCAGAATGGTCTCGTCATGGCCACCGTCGCCACCCGTCGCCCCACCCACGATACCCTCAGCCCCCAGGTCAAGAGCCTCAACTATCTCAACAACGTCATGGCCAAGGTCGAGGCCATCCAGGCCGGCGCAGAGGAAGGCCTCATGCTCAACGAGCGCGGTCTTGTCGCCGAATGCACCGGAGATAACCTCTTCACCGTCCGCGACGGAGCCATCACCACGCCACCCATCACCGCCGGGGCCCTCGACGGCATCACCAGAAAGGTCGTCATCGAACTCGCCGCATCTCTCGGCATCCCCCTGCGCGAAGCAGAACTCAGCCGCCACGACATCTACACAGCCGACGAATGCTTCCTCACCGGCACCGCCGCCGAAGTCATCGCCGCGGTCAAACTCGATCAGCGCCCCATCGGCAACGGGTGCCCCGGCCCGGTCACCAACCGCATCATCGAAGCCTTCCGCAGCCTGACCCGCTCCACCGGAACTCCGTTCTGATTCCCACGCCGCGATGAAGGAACTGAGCGACCGCATCTACTCGTGGCTGTACCAGCAGCAGAGCCTTTCCACGATGGCTCTCGTCGTCGGTCTGCTCCTCATCGCCGGACACGTCGCCGCCCTCTTCCTGGGCGACCGTCTGCGCAGCCGGCTCCGGGAAGTCCCCCGATCCCAGAAGATCGGAACCGTCATCCTCACGATCGCCTTCCTCTGGGCCATGATCGTGGTCACCAGCTGCGACCTCGGAGAATTCGACCGACTCCGCTGGCTCGCCCAGTTCATGTTCGTCGGCTTCTACCTCGGGATGCTCTTCTGGGTCACTGATTACCTGGGAGCCCGTGCCATCGGCTGCCTTCTGCTCCTCGCCGCCTGTCCCGTTCTCGATGCCGCCTTCCTGCGCGAACCGGCCAGCCGCATCGCGCTCAGTGCCCTCTGCTATGTGTGGCTCACCCTCGGCCTGTTCTGGGTCGGCATGCCCTACACCATGCGCGACCAGATCGCATGGCTGACGGCATCTCCCGGACGCTACCGCTGGGCCGCACTCGGCGGCATCGCATGGGGCCTCCTTCTCGTCATCCTCTCGCTGACCGCCTACCGCGGCAGCTGATTGCAACATCAGGGGACTTTCCTCCGTTTGTCCAGAGTCCCCCCGGACGTGGGAATCCCGTTCCCGACCCCTGCTGCATGAACCCTGACAAGGCCGCACTTATCGCTGCTTCCGGCTTTTTCCTCACCGGATCCCTCCATGCTGTCCGGTCCCTGTCCCGGCGTTCCCAGCCGACCGCATGGCCCGGCACGGCGCTTCTGCTCGCGGGATTTCTCTGTCAGTGCCTCTTCCTTGCGTGGCGCGGCCGCGAACTGGGCCGCTGCCCGATCACCACCCCCTTCGAACTGCTCACTTTCGTCAGCTGGGCCATGGTCCTGCTCCACTTCGTCACCGGCACTGCCTACCGGCTCTCCCTGCTGGGAGCCTTCACCGCTCCGCTCGCCCTCGTGCTTCAGGTGACCGCCCTGCTCCGCTACCTGCCCGCCAATGCCACCGGGCGGACCCGGCCCGGATTCTGGCCGGAAATGCACGCAACCCTCTCGCTGATTGCCTATGGAGCCTTCGCCCTCGCCTGTGTTGCCGGGGTCCTCTTCCTCATTCAGGACAGGCTTCTCAAGGGGCAGCGGAACATGAACCTCGTGCGTCACCTCCCCGCCATTCACCACCTCAGCGGGGCCGTTCACCGCCTCATTCTCACCGGAACCATCATCCTCTCCACCGGCATCGTCGCCGCCTACCAGATGCCGAATCGCCCGCCCGCCGCCAAACTGGCCTTCGTGTGGGGCATCTGGTCCATCTACACCGCCATCCTCGTTTACGACCGCTGGCGCGGCATGTCCGCCCGGCGCTCCGCGTGGGCCGCCGCCATCGGATTCCTGTTCCCTGTCCTCAGTCTCTGGATCGTGGCCCGACGCTGAAAATCTCCACGGCACCTCCCCCCTTCTCCATGCCTGTCGTCTGCATCGGCCTCAGCTACACCGACACCCCAGTCGAGGTGCGAGAACGGGTTGCGTTCCCCCCCAGCACCATCGGCCCCGCCGCCGCGGATCTGTCCACCGTGCACCCCATCTCCGAGGCTGTCATTCTCTCCACCTGCAACCGCATGGAGGTCTATGCGGCCGGTTCCTCGGCCCCAGCCGTCGCCTCCACGGTCGACCGCTGGCTGCGCGAACGGTTCCAGATCCCCGGTACCGTTCAGTTCTTCCGTCATCAGGACGAGGAAGCCGCCCGGCACCTCTTCGCTGTCGTCAGCGGACTCGATTCCATGGTCCTGGGGGAAACCGAAATCTTTGGTCAGGTCAAGGACGCCTACAGTACCGCCCATGCCGCCGGCTCGACAGGCCGCCTCCTCAACAAACTCTTCCAGCATTCCTTCCGCGTCGGTAAAATCGTGCGCAACTCGACCGATATCCAGCGGGGCTCCACTTCCGTCGGCTCGGTTGCCGTGGAACTCGCCGAGAAAATCTTCGGTGACCTCCGCGAAACCCGCATTCTCCTCCTCGGAGCGGGCGACATGAGCCGTCGCGTGGCACAGTCCCTCCAGAGCCGCGGAGCGTCCGCCATCGTCGTCTCCAACCGGTCCCACGAACGCGCCATCGAACTCGCCACCGAAATGTCCGGCCGCGCCATCCACTTCGATGACTGGCCCTCCGAAGTCCCTTCCACCGACGTCATCATCAGTTCCACCGCCGCGCCGCACGCTGTCATCCGCCACGTGCAGATTGCCAGCGCCATGCGCCGCCGCCGCGGACGCCCCCTCTTTCTCATCGACATCGCCGTCCCAAGGGACATAGAATCCTCCGTCAACGACATCGAAGGCGTCTATCTGTATGACATCGATGCCCTCGAACTCATCGCCAGCGAAACGCGGAGCCGCCGCGAACTCGAAATCGCACGCTGCCGTGAGATCATCGCCGCCCAGATCAGTGGCCTTCCCCTCTTCCATCCGGGCGCGTCGCCCCCTGCCGCCTCCGTGGAAGACCCCGCATGATCCCTCGTTACGGAAAAAATCACGGTTTTCCCGGTTTTCTCTATTTACGGCCTTTCATTTCCCTGGACAGTTCCCTATCGTCCCCCCCTAACATCGATCGAATGGAGTACCTAACCCTTGGCACCCGTGGCAGCGAACTCGCCCTCACTCAGGCGGAAATGACCCGTGCGGCACTCGCTGCGGCGCACCCGGAACTCGTGATTCACCGGGAGATCATCAGCACCTCGGGCGACCTGCGGCCGGATCTGCAACTCTCTCAATTCCAATCCGGTGCCACCAAGATTCTCGACAAGGGGATCTTCACGAAGGAACTGGAGGAAGCCCTGCGGGCCGGCACCATCCACGCCGCCGTCCATAGCCTCAAGGACGTACCCACCATCCTCGAGGAAGGTTTCCGCATCGCTGCCGTGCTTCCCCGCGCCCCGGTCGAAGATGTCCTCATCAGCCGCTACCCCGGTGGCCTCGATGGTCTCCCCGACGGCGCTCTCATCGCCACCAGTTCGGTGCGCCGGGCCCGCCAGCTCCGCTGGCTGCGTCCCGACCTCCGCATCGGCGACATCCGCGGCAATGTCCCCACCCGCATCCGCAAAGTCGCCGATAATCCGGAATTCGACGCTCTCGTCCTCGCCCGCGCCGGCCTCGAACGACTCGGCCTCTTCGCCCGCACCACCACCAATACCCCGGAACCACTGCACATTTCGGTGCTTCCATCGTATCTCATGCTGCCCGCCGCGAGCCAAGGGGCCGTCGGCATCGAGATCTTCGGCGAAAACCCCGAACTCGCCGCGTTCCTCTCCAGCATCAATCACCGCGAAACCTTCACCTGCGTCACCGCAGAACGCCATTTCCTCGAACTCCTCAATGCCGGCTGCCAGACGCCCATCGGGGTCTGCTCGGAAATCTCCGGGCATTCCCTCGCCATGAAAGCCATCGTCTTCCCGGACTACGAAGCCGAACCCAGACGCACCGAAGCCTCCGGACCAGCCGACGACCCATACGAAGTCGCCCGCCTGCTCTTCGATGCACTCGAGGATGTCTGATCCGCTCCGCCGGAATCAGATCGCCGTGAGCCCCATCGCCAAAACCGGTCAGGAGTTTCCCCGCCGTCGCTTCCACGGCCCCGTCGTAAGTTCCACAAAACCCTGAAAATCATGGTGTTTCGCGATTCCATGGCGGATTACCGGACCTCCCGGAAAGCGTCCCTCCACGGATAATCAACGCAATATCCTGAGTCGTCCCCCGCGTCCGCAGACAGTGGCGAGGACGCACGCCCCGGGATTTGATACCTGGCGTCCCGCCCAGTGGTCAGCAGACTCGCTGCCCCTACCGCCTGCGGCGGACAAGAGAACCATCCGCCGGGAAAGAGGCACGGACCGGATTGAGGTCAAGGTCCCGGATGGACCCTTGGAATGGTCGGGGCGGCCGGATTCGAACCGACGACTTCCTGCTCCCAAAGCAGGCGCTCTACCAGGCTGAGCTACGCCCCGCGAAGCACCGTTTGCGGGAGAGCAGATGACCTCGGCCATCCACCACTTCCCGCAACCGGGCATTTCAGAAATCTCTCTCTCAGGCCGGAATGGCCATGCCACGATGCCCCAGCTGCCTTACGGTGCTGTTCAACTGGCTGAAATCGATGGGCTTCTGAATGACCATGACCGCTCCGTTGCGCAGGATCTTGCTGAGAATCTCGCTGTCGGGATACCCCGTGATGATCACCACCGGGACGTCCGGCTGCACGGCCTTGATCTGCTGGTACACCACGTCGCCAGGCATATCCGGAAGCTGAAGATCGAGAAAGACAAGGTCAAAGCGCTGCCGCTCCGCAAATCCCACCGCTTCGGCTCCCGTTCCCACCACAATCCGGCCAAAGCCAGCTTTTTTCAGGAACTGCTTGAAGACACTCTGCAGCTGCTCGTCGTCATCCACCACCAGCACCGTCGGCTGGCCACTGCCCTCGCTCTTGAGCACATCGCGGTCCAGCAGACTCCGCTTGATGCGCCACCGCCCACCGATCTGGACGGCCGGCAGCTGGCCACGCTGCACGAGATAATAGACCGTCGGCAGAGGAATCCGGAGGTATTCGGCAGTCTCTTTGACGGTCATCAATTCAGGAAGTTCAGGAGGCATTTGGTTTGAGGTCGTTTGTTGGTTGAGGTCGCCCTTTCGAGGAAAAAAAAGGCATTTTTCGGATCCCTGGTCGGGTCTTGGAGTCCTGAGAAAACACTATAAAAACCGTGCAGCGACGCAAGCGATTTGTCAGATTTGACTCCAATTTCTCAAATCTGAATCACTAGTTTCCGCACTTGCAGTGGCGGAATCAACGCAAGTAAAACGGTCAACGCCGCCGGGAGAGAATCAGGGCGGACTCGCCTTTACGGTGTTTATAGCCAATACCGAAATCTATATCGCGGGCACCCCCGGTCCGGTAGGTTTCGGCGAGATCTGGCTGGAAGTGCTCGGCGAAGAGGTCGAGCACTCCGGAATAGCGCCCGTAGTAGCGCAATTCCCAGGCGCCGCCCTCGAAGGCTCGCACCGGGATGCCGCTGTCGTCCTGCAGAACCCCACCGCTCTGCTGCAGAATCGCATCCCGGACCATCGTGAACTCGCTGGTGTGCATCAGATACGACGCACTCTTGAGATAGGTCACCAATCCGCCGAAGCGACTGACGAACAGGAGGTAGCGCGGGTCGTTGCGGAGGGCGTAGTCGGCAAGATTGGCCGAGAAGTAGTACACAGTCTTGGTGCGGCCCCCGGCCCGGGCCCGCACGATGTAGCCGGGGCAGTTGCCGGTGGCGTTGCCAACGGTGAGCACCGAAGCGGCGTCAATGGCCGCTGGCTGGACATTTTCGATGCTGTACCCCAGCCGGGCCATGAATACAAGAATGATGGGCAGGGTCCCACGGAAGCGGGATCGCTGCAGATCGGTCTTCATGTCCTTGGTGATGAAAAAGGAACAGCTCAGCACGGTGGTGATCGAAGTCTCGATGCCATCGAGTCCCGCGGCGATTTCCTCCGGGCTGAGAGTGCTCAGATCCGGAAGCATCTCGCATCCTTCGAGGCCCGTCAGCAGGAACGAGCTGGCGCGCGGGAAGAAGGCATCCGCAAAAAGGATGTCGGGGCCGCTGAACGGGTACCAGACAGTGTCCACGTCGCGCAGCCAGCCGAGTTCGGAACGGCAGAACGAAGCGATGGCAGGCTGACGGTAATTCGAAAAATACCGCCAGAGTTCGTCCATGCGGCGGCTATGGCTGTTCCAGTGGGTGGTCTGACGAGCGGCCGCGAGCGGCGATCCCGCCGGACCAGGCAGACCGGCCAGAAAACGCGCCACATCATTGAGGTTGCCCTGCGGAACCGGGGCCACCGCCGCCGCTGCCCCCACCACCGGAGGCGTGGTGGCCGGAGGCGTCTGACAGGAAGAAAGCAACAGAGCCGCCAGCACGGCAGCCACGGCGGAAGGACGCAGATTCATCGGAGTGGATTCATTAGCGGGTTTTCAGAATAAAGCCGGAAGCGGCCTCGCCCCGGCAGGAAAGAGAATGACCGTAGGAAATTTCACGGCCGCCCCGGTGGCACGAGCGTCGCTTCAAAGACGCGCAGAGCCTCGCGGATCAGTGGATCGTTCATGAAGGCGGCGGTGACTTCCTCGCTGCCGGCAACCGGCGTCGCCTTCGGGTCAGCCTTCGGGTCAGTGTGAGGCACCGCGGGCTCAGGAGTGGTGGCAGGAATCGGCTGCGGAGGCTCCAGCGGCAGCGCCTCCAGATCGGACCGGATCTCCGTCCGGAACTGCACCGGGCCACCCGCCACCTCCGCAGCGGTCGCCTCCAGTGCCGTCTTTGCCGTGGATCGCATCAGACTCTGCGCCGCCATGGCCTGCGACTCCGGAAAACCGAGCAACATGGTGCGGTCCTGCGCCGACACAAAAACCCCTTCCCTTGCGAAACCGGCCTGAATGGGTGCCCGCTTCGCCAGCGCTTCCTGAATGTCGGCCCAGAGCGCCGCATCAAGGACCCGGGACGGAACGGCGGGAGCAGCCTCCGCTTCAGATGAGATTGATGCCGGCGGCAGCGGTGCCGGGGATTCCACCGGGACCACCGGGACCGGCTGAGCCGACCGTGGTGCTGCCCCGACCGCGGCACGCACCGCATCGGACATCGAGGTGCCGCGGACGGGTCCGGGCTCGACCTGAGACTCGCGCGCCGCGGGCACCGCGACCGCCCGCGAAACCGCCGTTCCTCCAGCCGATTCCAGGGCCCCACGCAGCGCCAGAATGACATCGCTGAGGGTTGATTCACACAGCAGCTGCGTGGCCCGGATGATTCCGACCTCCAGATACAGCCGCTTGTTGAGCGCCCACTTCATGCTGCTCTCGGTCTCGGCAAACTGATCAATCAACTGCAGAAGTTTCTCGCGGCCAATGAGGGCCGCCTGTTCGGAAAGCAGTGCCGCGGCCTCCGGAGGCAGGTCGCGCATGGCAATCTGGGCATCGACCTGATGCACCATGAGATTGCGGAGATGAAAGATCAGATCGGTCAGCAGCCGGGTAAGATCGCGGCCTTCCTCGGCCTCCCGGCAGACATGATCGAGGGCCTGGGCCGTCTCGCCCCGCAGAATGGCGCCGCAGAGCGCACCGATGCTGTGATGACTGGTCAGTCCGAAAACGTCGAGCACATCCTGCTCCGTGATGCGGTTGCCGCAGAAGGCGACCAGCTGATCCAGCATCGACTGGGCATCGCGCATGCCTCCATCCGCCCCCATGGCGATGGCGTGGGCCGCCAGCGGTTCGATTTCGACCTTCTCGAGTTCCGAAATGTGCTGCAGGTGCTTGGCAATGAGAGGAGCCGGAATTTTCCGGAGATCAAAGCGCTGACACCGGCTCAGAATGGTCGGCAGAATCTTGTGCGCCTCCGTGGTCGCAAAGATGAACTTCACATGCGGCGGCGGTTCCTCCAGCGTCTTCAGGAGCGCATTGAAGGCGCTCGTGCTGAGCATGTGCACCTCGTCGATGTAATAGATGCGGAATTGCCCGCGAGCCGGGGCGTAATTGACGCTCTCCCGCAGGGACCGGATGTCGTCGACGCTGTTGTTCGAGGCCCCGTCAATCTCGGTGACATCCAGACTGCGGCCCTCGGCGATCTCCACGCAGACATCCTCGTCGGGATCAAAGTCCACTTTGGGACCACCCGTGCAGTTGAGCGCCTTGGCAAAGATCCGGCTCGTGCTCGTCTTCCCGGTTCCGCGCGGACCCACAAAAAGATAGGCATGCGCGAGACGGTTCTGCGTGATGGCATTCCGGAGCGTCCGGACCACGTGATCCTGTCCAAGGACATCGTCAAATGTCTTCGGTCGGTACTTGCGGGCGAAAACCTGGTATTGCACGGAGCGGATGGAACCCGGATTGCGGAGTCGGGCAATGGTGAATTGCCCGACTCATCAGGGATTCGTCAGGAAGCCACCCTTGCTCACGGACGGGTCGCCACCACGCGGTAGTAGCGGCGCCCTTCCCCGGGCTCCGGAGTGTAGGTGAAGGTCCCTGCTCCTGTGACCGTCTGAAGGTCTGTCCATGCCGTCAGCACCGTCGCGGTCTGCACCGTGTAGCGGATTCCTGCGGCGCTCGGCCAGGTCAGCGTGACGACCCCCGAGGCAGGAGCCACCGCAACCGTCACCGCCGGCACCGAACCCCCGCTGGCAGGGTCGGTTCCGAACAGCGCTTCATGACTGTCGGGAATGCCGTCGCCATCCGTATCCGGACCGACGCCGGGCCGACCCGGATTGCCACCGGATTCCGCACTCGCCCGCCAGTTGGCGCCATCACCGTACCTGCCATTCACGTCGACCACTTCCATGGAGGGACCGGATCCATCGGCTGCCACCGGCCACGGCGGAGCATCATCGTACACGAAGTCGTGAATCACATTCCCGGCGGCATCCAGGAGCAGAATCTGCTCACCCCCATTGGCCAGTCCCCCGCTCGCCCACTGCGGGGCCAGTCGGATCCCGTTCCCGTACAGCGTCCGGAACCGGGCGGTGTTCTCCGGAATCACGAGGAATTCCCCGGGAGCCAGCACTTCGGCTCCGAACTGGTAGGCCATCTCGGGAATCCCACCCATGGAAAATGGCTGACCAACTCCGAAGGAAATGCCTGACAGATTCAGCGGCTGCGAACCCTCATTCCTGAGTTCAATGAATTCCACCCCACCGGCGGCCGGGTTGTAGTGCACTTCCGTGATCCGCAGCGCCGCCAGCGCAGGACTGCCGGCGGAGGGATCGGCCAGCAGCAGGTAATCAAAACCCGTGCGCACATTGGTCGCCGCCGAAGTCGCCACCATCATGCCTCCAGCGAGAGCCGTGGAGCCCTCCGTCACGGTCTGGGTGGCGACGTTGCGCCAGACCGTCCCGTCCTGACGGTCAAAGAAGAGCCGCAACCCACTCCTGCGGACCCGCATGGTCACGCCGCGTCCCGTGAATCCGGTGACGGTCCCGATGAAGGTATAGGGACTCGGTGCAATGCCCCGCCGCACCTGCAGCGACGTGCCCCCATCAAGACTGAAAACGTAAGTGACCGTCTCGGCTCCCTCCCGCATCTGCATCCACAGTCCGGACTGCCAGTTGCCGAATTCCCGTGTCATCGGCTCCAGCTGCGTCTGCAGCACGAAGTCAGCGGCATCAGGCAGATCCCGCACGATAACCGGGTGCTTCGGATCGACCGTCGCCAACGGCAGCGCAGCGGTGTCCCGCACCTCGATCACGAATCGCCCGGTGAAATCCTCGAGGCTGTAAGTCGCGCCCACCGGGAAATTGCCCACCTGTTCCACGTTGCGTGCCGTCATTCCAACGGGCAGCGGGTCCCCACTGCTGAAGCCAGTGTAATCGGCTGCGTTGTACACGACCACTTCCCGGTCCTGCACCGCAGTGGCCCCGGAAGCATCGGTGACCGTCAGATTGATGGAATAGATCCCCGGGGTGAAGAAACGGTACTGCCGCCGCCCCGCACCGGCATCCTGCCCCATCCAGCCGCTCGCGGGAGTCACGAGCCAGCGGAACGTCAGCGGCGTGCCTTCCGGATCAAAGCTCGCGGAACCATCGAGGAGCAGCGCTTCATTCGCCGCCACCTTGAGCGTCGGAGGATCCCCTGCGAGGCGCGCCACCGGCGGACTGTTGCCCGTCAGCGTCGCCGTGATTGTCACTGTCGCGGAAACTGCCCCGGCCCCGTCCACCGCATTCACCACCAGCGTGTTCACCCCATCCGCGAGCACAATCCCGCTGATCGTCCAGAGGCCCAGATTCGCCGTCGTCGGCACCCATGCAAAGACCGCTTCCGGATGCCCGGCCACCTCAACCCGCGCAATGCGGCTCGAGGCACTCCCGGCCAGCGTGAAAACCGGATTGGTGACCGACTGATTGTTTGCCGTCGTCACTGCGAATGCGCGCGTGTAATTCGCTCCCCCCATCGAGTTGATGCTTGTGATCGCGGCGGACTGACGGCTGCTGAACCAGCCCGGATAACTGAAGCCCGAGGTCTTGAAAGGGGCCAGGGCGTTCGAATTCGATGCCTGATAGTTCAGCGCGGCCAGATAGGCGTTCATCCTCGGTGAGTTCTGAGTGAACCGCCCCACCAGTTCGGAGAGATAGAACGAGTAGCGCTGCCGGAACCACGGACGGTTCGACAGATTCTGCCAGCCAATGCCGCCAGCCGTGCCAATGAAGCCCTCCCCCGCATTCTGGAACGCAAGGTCGCTGTCCCAATGGTGAAACTCGAATTTCCCGTCTTCCGGCCGACGGAAAAAGTAACCGTTCTTGCCGCGGTTCAGGGTGAAATTGTCCCAGTCTCCCACGTAGCCACGGACCGCGGTGTAGAGCGCTGCGCGGTCCAGATCGAGCGCCCGCGTCACCTGTTCCCGGAAAACCGCGTCGTTCGCAATGGCCCCGCTGTTGTTGTTGTAGACCACCTTCATGAACGAAGCCAGCGAAGCGTAGGCCGGACCATCATACTGCGGCTCCGGAAACCGCAGCGGCCAGTTCCCATGAAAGAAAATCGGACTCTCATCCGACGGATTCGCTCCCGCCGCCACATTCGTCCAGTCGGTGAGCGACCAACGTCCCGTCACGCTGCCCGCATCCAGCCGGTCGTCGTGATTGTTGGTGTCATACATGAACCAGGAGTCATCGATCTCATACAATTCCCCGCCATCGCCGTAGGCCCGCTCGAAGAAGTCGGTATCGGTCATTTCCATGGCATCACGGAAGGAAGGCGCGTCCTGATTGACAATCCACTGCACGAATTCCGCCTGCGGCACCGGCTGTCCCATGAGGTACATCATGTAGCGGGTCATGCGGTTGTGAAACCGGCCGGCTTGATTCGTCACGGTGCCATCACTGTCGATACCCCACTTCGACTGCATGCGGTACATGTCATCCCCGGGCGAACGCCAGCGGGCGCGTTCCAGGGAGTTGTTTCCTGTCCGGGTCCACGGGCTGCCGCCGCGCCGGATCTCTCCGTTGTAGCGGACATCGCGTTCGTTGATGATCACTGTGCAGTTCCAGCCGAAATTCGACATGCGCTGGTGGTCCCAGTCCCATGCGGAACTGAAGCCCGTGCCCGGGTTCAGGGCGTTGCGGTGGAACTGTGAAAGCACAAACCGCTGCACGTTCAGTCCGGGAGCGGCCACCGGAGGCGAATTGTCGACAATGTACATGGCGGGACGCTCGAGCACGCCAAGCACGGAGCCGTTCACCCCACGCACACCGCGCGGATTGCGCGGGCTCTCGTTCTTCTGCTCGCCGACAGCCGCTTCGACATAGAACTGCGTGATCGAACTGTCGGCCCGCGGTGGAATCGTCGCCGACCATTCTCCGTCGCCCGCCACGGCATCCCCATCGGTACCGGCGTCGTTCATGACGCGCGAGTTCCAGACAGTATTGCCCGCCGTGTTGTCGAGGCGCTCCCACAGCAGCACGGACGGCAGCGGCACCGGCGATGTGACCCGCGCCCGCACCACAACCGAATCGGTCGAACGCGGCACCGCCGGGCTGTGAGCAAGACCGTCAACCGTTGGCGCTGCCGCGGCCCGCACCCGCGAATTGACGGTTCCCGGAGTACCCAGATTCTCCGGCACGGGAAACCGGAACACTTTCCCGAAACTCCGGTCCCACGTCTGCGCCACCATCAGCGGCAGACCCGATACCCAGCGCGCCTCGAAGGACAGCGTGTAGTTCCCCGGCGCAGCGACCGATCCATTGATCGCGGTCACATCAACCTCGGCCTTGTTCGCCTTCGTGTCGCCCCCCCCGTAGCTGAGCAGGTGAAATCCGTCAGGCAGCGTGTCGCTCAGGCAATGCGTCCCCGTGCACAGAAAGCCATTCACACTCGTTCCGGTCCCGTGCGATGTGGCATCGCCGTTCGGAATGAGATTGACCGAAGGATTGGCCACCGTCGCCAGCCGGATGTTCCGCAGCACCACGTGGCCATCGCTAACCAGATTGAACAGCAGTTCCTTGCAGGCCGTCACCGCCGAGGGAAGCCCCCGCAGCTGCTTGTACGTGCCCGTATGACTGTAGCTCTGAAACTGCGCCTTGGCCGACTCGTCACTGGCCCGCCAGGCCGACGGCTGGCTGTTGTCCATGAGCGGATGCAGCAATTCCAGGCTGCTGCCCGCACTGTCGGTCTCCACGGGCCACTGCCCGCCGACCTTGAAATCGACGGTGTCCGCGAGGTTCTGCCTCGCATCTTCCAGCCGGATCCGCTCCCCGCTGTTGCGCAGGGTGCCATCATAGGGGCCATACACCCGGATGCCCGCGCCATGCTTCTGCGTGATCCATGCCGGATCCTTCGCCACTACAAGGAATTCTCCGGGAGCCAGCACCACGCCCGCCGGGAAGTCGTAATCGATCCCTTTGTTGAATCGCCAGCCGCTCAGATTCACGGACACCGCACTCCGGTTCGTCAGTTCCACGAATTCCCCCTGAGTCTGACGAGATGGCGGATCGAACATGATCTCATTGATCACGATGGCATCGCTCCGCTCGGGATTGTTGGCGGCATCCCTCGTGTCGGTGGCCGAAGCATACCATTCACTTCCTCCCGCCGGCCAGACCTGCACCGATGGCAAACCGCTGCGGTCTTCCACCGCCGCAGCCCCCAGCACGTTCCCACCCGCATCCGTCAGGTACACCGTCAGATCCCCGTTGTTGTCTGCAGGAAAATCGACCGGCACGCTCGCGTAGCCCCCGGGAGCCAGAGTCCCCGTCAGCGAAACTCGTCCCGCCTGATCCGCCCGCCCGGCAACCGCAAGCCCGGTCAGTGCCACGGAACTGGCTCCGGCATTGTGCACCTCCACCCAATCGACACGGCCCGCAGGACTGAAATGCACCTCGCTGAGCCGCACCGGCGATCCATTGGCTCCCTGCGTCGCTTCATTGGGAGCTCCCGGTGTCGCCTGAGTGAAGAGAAACCAGTTGCCGCTCCCTGTTGGTTTCCTTCCCAGCGCCCGGGTGTCCGCCGCGGCGGAACTGATCATGTTTGCCCTCGTGACCCCGTCCGGGCGTGTCAGAATCACCACCAGCGGACTCGCCTGGGTGAGACCCGACTCCGCAAACCCCACGGTCAGCAGCCCTTTCCCGGGTACCACCAGCGGCCCGGCGAGCTTTGCCTTCGTCAGATTCGCCGCGGAATCACTGAGGTACCACCCGCTGAGATCCACCGGATCGTTGCCGGGATTGAAAAACTCCACAAAGCCCGCCCCTGCACCGCCCGGCTTCACTTCGTTGATGACCACGCCGCCAGCGACCGGAGCCTGTATCTTCACGCGCGCCCCGAAAACCACATCGCTGCTCCCCACCCCGGTCTGGTGCACCTCCGCGGCGAGCACATTCGTGCCATTCACAAGGAATCCATCCAGCGAGCCCGTGAGAATCGCCAGTTCCTCAATGGCGTCACCGCCCGGTGGCGTCGCGTTCGCCCCCGTGGTGTGGGTCGGCACGCCCACGTTCATGCGCACGCGGCCAAGCCCGTCCCCGTTGAGTTCACGGCCATTCAGGTAATAGACCACCCCGTCATCCACCCACTGGTCCAGCACAAAACTGTTCCCCGTCAGCGCACCCGTCCACTGGAAGGTCGTCCGGAAGTAATAGGTGATCAGTGCGGGATCATATCCGTTCGCCAGACTCGTCTGAATCAGCGGAGTGATCACTGCGTTCGTCTCGTTCCCGATCAGACCGGCCCCGCTCTGCCATTCACCGTCGGGAAAACCGGGCTCTTTCCAGCTGCCCTCGGGCCCAGCCCCATCCGGATCGGACAGCTCACGCCAGAACTTCCATGTGGTCCCAAAATCCGTCGCCACCACCGTCGGCCGGATGTCCACCTCGGGGTTCGCCACGGGTTGCTCCGCTACAGTCGGTTCCGTATAGCCCGGCGTCCCCAGGCGCATGCCACTGACCCGCCAGTTCCGCCAGTTGTCCACCTCACGGTCCGGATCAATCACCTGGAGCGAATGCCCCGCTCCATCGGCCGCAAGCGGCCACTCATCCCCGTCATCAAAGGTCAACCCGCACTGCAGCGCCCCGGCAGCATCCCGCAGCTCGAAAGAATCGCCCGCATTGTTCAGCGATCCAGTCCACGGCCCGAAAATCCGTACCGCAGCCGGAATGCCGGGATACGCTGCCCTCGTGGCCGCCGGATCCGCACTGCTCAGCACCACCCGCTCATACTCGTTGATGAGGTGTGCCGTTGCCGCCCCCGCGCTGAAATCCGGAAATTCATATGTGATCCCACCGCTCACGCGCCACTTCGCCGCATCGTGCCGATTGCTGGTCAGATTCACCAGTTCCACGTACTCCGGCTTACCGTCGGGCGGATTGTACATTACCTCGGAGATCACCACCTGCCCCTGCCCGGCGAGGAGCGGCCCTGCCAGCAGAAGACCGGTGAAAACCAGCGGGGCCATCGAAAGCTTCGGAGATGTGACTGCGCGAATCATGACTTCATGGGGATGGAATTAGGTGGACGGGCGGCCTGCTGCCTCGGGCAGACCACCCCTCCTTCGCAAGGGGTGAGGAATGGTACCAGACCCACCGCTCCGAGAGCAATGAACAAATTCCGGAATCAACGCCTTGCCTCCCCCTGCTCCCGCGCCAACCGATGCAACCACCGCGATGATTTCTGTCGCAGTCCTGATCCCCGTTCACCATGCGACTCTCCAGAAAAGCCGAATACGCCATCCGCGCGCTCGTGGCCATGGCCCGCAAACCCCACGACGCCACTTCCCAGATCGAGGAAATCGCCGCAGCCGAAACCATTCCCGTCAAGTTCCTCGAGCAAATCCTCCTCGTGCTCCGCCGCTCCGGCCTGCTCCGCAGCCGCCGTGGCGTCGGCGGTGGATACCAGCTCGCCATGCCCCCGGACCGCATCTCGCTCGCCGACATCATCAATGCCATCGACGGTCCCTTCGAACCAATTCCCTGCACCTCCGAATCCGCCAGAAAATCCCACCGCTGCTCCTGCGGCACCCCGGGCTGCGGCAGCATCGGTGCGTTCTTCCGATCTCTTCAGAAATCGGTCAGCCAACAGCTGAACGCCACCTCCATCGCCGACCTCGCCCGCGCCGATTCGGAAAATTCCAGCGGCCATTTCGAAATCTGATCCCCCGCCGGGCCGCAAAACCGCCCGGACCGCCAGCAGCGGAATCGCCCGCAGCGGGCCATTTCCCGAAGCCCTGTCCTCAGAATCAACGCACAGGAATTCCGCCGGGCCCTGCGGCGGCACGCATCCCTGCCAACCCGCCGACGGTCACATCCCGAGGAGATGAGATACCGGCCCGGAACTCCGTCAGGAGCCTGTTGCAGAAGCCGGCTTGGCAGCGCGGCGAGGCATTCTTTCACAAGGCGGGGCGCAACAAAGGAGAAGGTCGGGACCTTCGCCTGCGGCGCAACGAAGCCTTGCGGAATAAGGCCCGCCACCCGCAGGGGATCCATCCGCCAAGCCACGGCTCCGCCGCTCTTCCAACTCACTGATAACCAGGTTCCTGTGCCGGGTCCGGTTCTTCAGCAGGCTTCTTAGGCGTCTGTTGAAATGCCCGGCTTGGCAGCGCGGCGAGGCATTCTTCCACAAGGCGGGGCGCAACAAAGGAGAAGATCGGGACCTTCGCCTGCGGCGCAGCGAAGCCTTGCGGAAGAAGGCCCGCCACCCGCAGGGGATCCATCCGCCAAGCCACGGCTCCGCCGCTCTTCCAACTCACTGATAACCAAGTTCCTGTGCCGAGTCCGGTTCTTCCATGGGCTCCTGACCTCGCGCATCGCGGGCCGCAGGAAGTTCCTTTGCACCGTTCTGCCCGCAGACCGCACAGGGTTCCACATCAGGCACACACCGCCCCTGGGGATCATGAGCCCAAGGTACTCCTCAGCCGACTTCCGGTCCGATCCGATCGTTCCCGCGGGATCATCCACCCCCCTGCCAGTGGCACCCTTTCAAGGAGGCCCGCAGCACAGCTTACCCAGGGAGATTTCACCGGAATTTCCATGCTTCCCAACCGGGAAATGGGCTCTTCGGCCGCACCCGACAGGCAGCCCGGAGAGCTCGAAACTAACAAAAGAAAGCTCTGGCTATCAGCCTCTGTCCGCGGGTGATTTAACCGAATTACCTAAGCATGAGAGTAATCCCACCCCCTAACCTAAACGGGTTAAATATTAAGATAACTGAAGTAAATCAAAGAATTTCCAAAAAAAGATTTGATCTCCCACGCCACATGGGTTTAGTGATCCGCAGTGCATATCCTACCTCTGATCTCCATGAAAAACACAATCTCGCTAGCAGCTGTCATAACCTCGGTCGGTCTGTCGGTCTCCGCGACCGCCAGCACCGTTCAATGGGTCCGCGTCGGTGACGTGGGCAACGTCGCAGACTCCACGGGTTTAGGCTCGGTCGGCTACGACTACAACATCGCGGCCTTCGAATTCACCAACCAGCAGTACGTCAACTTCCTCAACGCTGTCGACCAAGCCGGGACGAACCCCTACAGTGTCTACAACTCCAGCATGTCGACCGGAGCGCGCGGAGGCATTGACTTTGTCAACACCAACGCAGCCGGTGCCAAGTACGTTGTCAAACCCAACTTCGGCTCCAAACCCGTAAACTGGGTCAACTGGTGGGACGCAGCCCGCGTCGCCAACTGGATGCACAATGGCATGGGCATTGGTGCCTCCACTGAAACAGGTGCGTACACCATCGTTGGCGGTGCGACCTCGGGCACGACCGTTGCCAAGAATCCCGGTGCATCGTTCTGGATCCCCTCTGAGGACGAGTGGTACAAGGCCGCCTATTACAAAGGCGGTGGCACCAACGCGGGCTACTGGGAATACGCCACGCAGTCCGAGTCAGTGCCAGCAAAGGCGACCGCCTCATCAACTGGGGTCGGAAGCGCTGGCGCGGTGGGCAATGTGGCCAACTACGGAAGTGGGGCAACTTGGAATTCGCAGTCCGGTAACGTCACCTCCGTGGGAACAAACGGGGGCCCATCGGCCTACGGGGCCTACGATATGGGCGGCAACATCCGGGAAATCGTATCTCTGGGTGTCAGCGGCCAGATCAGCCAACGGGGCGGAACTACTACCGCGGCTGCGTCGGCTTTGGCCGCTTCGACCGCTCCTTCCCTGGCCGGTTCCTTCGTCCAACTCACTTCCAATGGCTTCCGCCTGGCGAGTTCCGTCCCAGAGCCCGGTTCGACTCTGCCTATCCTGACTCTTTTCGGCCTCGCGCTGTCCAAGACGCGTCGTCGGAAGGTCTGACCAAGGTCACTTCAGTCACGGTAGGATAATGCTTGCCCCCGGTCTCTAACGAGGCCGGGGGCTTTTCCTTGGTGAGGTACCTCAGTTGGTCCTCAGGCGAGCGAACCGCGGAGCCTGCTCGGGATCTGCGGAGTGCTGGGCCATGAAAATGACAGTCTGCCCGAAAATCTACCGTTTATCCATGCGCCTGTATTTCCCCGC
>JBIICE010000059.1:0-19739 GCA_044239025.1 Verrucomicrobiales bacterium | reverse complement strand
ACCGGACTCACGCCGGGCGAGGAATACGTCCTCACGCTCTTCTCCGTGGGCTGGGAGGACACCGGACGCTTCATTTCGTTCTCGGAATACAGCCAGTCCAGCGACAGCCCACCGCCAACCATCGATCAGGATACCTTCCTCAACAACAACGGGATCCGCATCAATTACACCTACCGCGCCCCGGCCACCGGTTCGATCACGGTCCTCTCCAGCCCGATGGTCAATGCCTCGTTCCACCTCTATGGCTTTGCCAACCGCCGCACCATACCGGAACGCGACCTCGCCGTAACGGCTCAACCGCAACCGGTCTTCCTCACCACCCTCGGCGGAACCGCCACTTTCTCGGCGTCGGCCTCGGGCAATCCCCCGATCGGCTTCGAATGGCGCAGAAACGGCGTCGCCATCCCGGGTAAGTCAGGCACCACCAACCTCACCGCCACCCTCACGCTCGACAATGTCTCGCCTGCGGACGCCGCTGACTACACCTGCGCATTCACCGGCAGCGGACAGGGCACGGTGGTTTCCAATCCCGCAAGGCTCCACCTCATCACGGACGCGGTTCCCGGCCTCTTCGATACCGCTGTCGGCGCTGGCGGCGAAGTCATCGCAGACGGTGCCTCGGACCCGCACTACACGCTCTTCACCAACCCGGACGGGGCCGCCGATGTCCCGGCCACGGTCCACGACAGCCTTGTCTTCCCGATCGTCACAGGTCCATGGTTCGCCAACTCGGAACGCTCGAAGTGGATCGCTCCCCAATTCAATACGGTCGGTTCCCAGGGCGACCCCACGGACGCCGGCGCAGGCCCGGGTGTCTACGTCTACCGCACGAGCTTCGACCTCACTGGGTTCGACCTCAACACCGTCCGCATCTCGGGATCATGGGCCACGGACAATGATGGCGTCGGCATCTTCGTGAATGGCACCGCCGCCGGACTCACCAACACGACCCAATTCCCGAGCCTCACACCATTCCTCATCACGAAGGCAAATGGCGACTTCAAATCAGGGCTCAATGTCCTCGAATTCCATGTCCGCAATGCCAGCATTGGCTACACGGGACTCCGCGTCGAAGGCCTTGCCGGATTCGGCACGATCGCCCCGGGCACCGCTCCCTTCATCGCGGCCCAGCCTGCCGATACCACGGTCACATGGGGAAGCGGCGACTCCCTGCTCGTCTCGGCCTCGGGCAGCGCGACGCTCACCTACTCGTGGACCCGCAACGGCGTGACTATCCCGGGAGCCACCGGCCCACGGCTTCTCCTCCCAGCCAACGACCCCACCATCGCGGGCACCTACAAGGTCACCATCAGCAACAGCACGGGCTCCATCGCCAGCCGCAATGCGGTCGTCTCGCTCGCCGAGGCCCCCATCTTCCCTGGTAGCCTCGGCATCGCCGCGGCCCCGGGTGCCAGCGCTTCGCTGAAAATCACCAGCATCACCGCAGCGGCCGTGGGTGGCTCGGGACCAATCACGCTCGCCGCGGTCCAGTCGGGCCTCACCGCCGCCGGTGGTTCGGTCGCCATCGTGGGCGATTCCGTGGTCTACACCCCAGCCCCCGGATTCTCGGGTGCCGACAGCTTCACCTACATCCTCGCGGACAATGCCCAGTCGGCCAGCGGCACGGTCGCCGTAGCCGTAGGCACTGGCTTCGGTACCTCGGCCTCTATCGTCGGACTCACCCGCGAGGGCTCCGGTCAACGCGTCGTCGCCTCGGGTATCCCCGGATCCCGCTACCAGATCCAATGGTCAACCACCCTCGCTTCGTGGACGGATCTCGGATCACCTCAGCTCACTCCCGATTCCGGAGTTGTCTCGGCCCTCGACCCCGGACCCCTCCCGGCCAGCCGCTTCTACCGCTCGGTACAGCTGCCGTAAGCAATTTTCTTCCCCGGGTTGCGGGCGCGGCTTGATGGGCTGAAGCCGCGGCCGCCCCGGGGAAGGAAAATCCTCCCTGAATCTCTCAGGAAACCAATCGCGGACACCGCGCCTCTCATGGCCGGTGTCCGTTTGCTTTGGCCGATTTCTCCACGGCCCGGCCGATCCAACCGTCTGCAAGGCCAGTCGCCTCAAAACCACCGTCACCGTCAGGCCGACCACGCGCTGGCGTACGCCCCGAGCGTGATCACGCCATCTCCGGCGGTCACCACCGGACCATCCGACCCAAAGGCCTCGGGTGCTCGCACGGCGGAACCGGCCACCGCCGCGTCCATCACCCGGAATGGTCCCACCCCACCACGCAGCCCTGCCAGCTTCACCCGCTGCGGCCGGCTGGTCTGATTCGCCAGAAAAATCCGGCGGCTTCCTTCCCGCTCGACCACAAATCCCCTCACTTTCCCGGCCACATCCGCGCTCAGCGGCAGGTACCGCCCACCACCACGCAGCGCGGTCAGCACCTGCCACACCGGATAGACCATCCCCGGGAACGAATGAAATACCCCGGGAACCCCCGAACCAGCCGCTGTCTCCATCACTCCCCGCAACCCAAGGGTCTGAAACAGAGTGACCCCCACCGCCCCTGCTTCCGCCAGCGTCCCCACACACCCCAGCGTCCACGCCGCCGCCACCAGGGACATCTGCCTCACATCAGCCTGTGCCGGCATCTGATCCGACGGCATCGGCGGTCCCTTCTGCGCCCGCGTCCGGAAACTCACCGGCGAAACATACCGCGGAACCCCCGGATAAATCGCCGCCAGCGCTTCCATCACAGCGGTCTGACCGGCCAGGTTCTCAAAAAGCGTCACGTCATCGAACTGATGCGCCAGCGGACGCATCGGCACGGAAACAAAATCGAGCAGCGACGCCGGCGGCCGGTTGTTGTTCAGCTGGAAGAAGTCGGAATCGGTCCCCCCACCCACCGGAGCACTCCCGCCAAGCACCCTGCGCGCCGCCTCGAGGGCTCCCGCTTGCGTGGCGGGCTTGCCCCGGCTCAGCACGAGCCACCGCGTCACCCGGCCCGACCACACGGAGCCAAGCGATGCGAGTTCCCTCAGAACGGAATCGGGATTCTCGGGCAGCAGCAGGGCCAGCTCGACTTTCGCTCCGCTCATCCCGGCCTGCGCCAGGCCGTCCCCCAGAACTTCCCGCCATCCCTCGGTCCCAAAATCAAGATCCACCCGCAGCCACTCCATTCCAGCCAACCTCAGCCGCCCGGCCTCCACCTCACTCAGAATCCGCGGACCTCCCGGCGCGTGCCCCATCCCCAACCCGGGCAATGCCAACGCGCGCCCCACTCCCTCGCTCAGCACCACCTCATCGGGCTCCGCCACCAACTCCGCCGGAGCCAACCCAGCCACAGCCGCCCCGACAAGGCGCACCGTCACTTCCTGCCGCACCCGCTGCCCTTCCCGGATCGTCCCGGGAAGCGGAATCCGCTGCGGTGTGCTGTACGTCTTGAAACTCGCATCGGTCCAGTTCCGCTGATCCTCGATCTCAAACACATCGCCCTCGCAGCGGACTTCCACCTCCACTCCCTCGCCCGCCGCATGCCGGATCGCCCGGAAATCATGCAACCCACGCACCGGCTGCATGGGATCCACCAGATGCGGAAAGGCGCGCGACGCCACTTCGCCGCTCACATGCTCGACCTCACAGGCACTCCCCGCCAGATGATCCGGATGCAGCACACACAACCCAATCCGGTTCCGCGCAAAGGTCTTCCGCGCCACGCCATCAAACACAAACCGCACCGTCCCATCAGCCCGGCCCGTGATCTCTGCATCCCATGCAAAATCCACCTCGAACTGCCGGTGCTCGGAACGATACCGCACCACAAACCCTCCCTCTCCTTCTTCCACCACCATTCCGCTCATCTCGCCAGGCACGGTGTTCCAGAAACCATCCCGCACCGCCGCATATACCCTCCGCACCAATTCCACCCCGCCCAACCGCAGCGACCGCAGCTGCCCCCCCGCCAGCTCCATCGTCCACGGCCCTGCCCGCAGGGGACGCGACCCCTCCGGCGCACCCTCAACCCCATGCAGCAGTACATTCTCGGTCAGCGTCTCGTTCATCCCTGCCCCCTAGCCCACCATCCCCGCCACCGCAACTCCCCGCCGCCACCGCTTTAGCGACTCACTCCTGCAAGGTGCAGCATGATCCAGAGGGCTTCGCCGGCCGCGGCGAGCGCGAGGACCTGACGCCAACCACCCTGCCATGCCCTGACCGCTCACGTGAGGGCAACCTGACATTCGGTTTCTCCCAGAGCATCTAGGATATACCGAAAACACCTGCCACATTACTTGGTATGATAATCTCAGCTTGACACTGGTTTATTCCTGGTGTGAATTTGCCAACTTTGCCATCGTTTTTTCCTGCACATTTTGATGAACCGGGTTTCAGGTGGCCAACCGTTCCCCAACGCCCATCCCCGCATACTAATCCCTTTACCCATCGATTGACTCGATGTTCCCCAAGTCCACTCCCGCTACTGTCGGCATCGCCCTGTTCGACGTGCTCACCGGCCGCAAGGTCCTCATCGAGAAAACCCCCTTCATTGTCGGTTCTGGTGAACATTGCGACCTCAGACTGAGGGACGACCCGCTGGCAGAACCGGAATGGTTCGAGATCCGCCGAAATGGCACGGACTACCGCATCAGCGCCGGAAAATCCGCCGGCTCCATCATTTTCGATGATGATCATTCTTGCACGACTAGCGCTATTACCACTGGCGGAGATCATACTGTCAGCGGGCCCAGCCAGTTTATGGTAATTCGCAACACGCGGAACGCCAACGACTGGCTGGCGAGAATGAACCATCGGCAGTGGTTCATCTACGATGCCGTCGGCGAGGGCCTCATCGGTCCATTTGAGAAGGGAGCCGACCTGCGCGATGCCGTGACCCCCCGCGACAGGGACGGCACCACCCTGCTGCTCTGTGCAGGCATGAGCACCCGGGGATTCTTTGCAGGCCAGATCCTCGACCGACTCGCCCCGAGGACCGAGCCACCACCGGCACCCGTTCCGACGCTGGCCGCAGCGGAAGTTTCCCCTCTCCCCATTGACGCCATTGATACCGAGCATGGCGAATTCGTCTGCCCGGTCTGCTGGCTCCGCTTCGACCGCGGCGACGTCATGAACGTCGCTTCTCATGCCAGCCTGCGCGGGGATCCGGTGCTCGGAGACTTCGAAATGCAGCGCTTCCATGCCACACGGTTCAATGACCGGGGCATTGCGCTCGACCCGATGAATATTCCGGCTCCGGAACAGGCCTGCCCACACTGCCGACGCCGCCTCCCACCCGGCTTCCTCGACCGCCCCCACCATATCTTCTCGATCGTCGGTGCTCCGTCCTCCGGCAAGTCATACTACCTCAGCGTTCTCGCCAAAACGCTGCAGGCTTCCCTCTACCGCCACTTCGGCGTCGCCATCCGCGATGCCGACCCCGCGGGAAACGCCATTCTCAATCAGATGATCAGCCGCCTGTTCTCGCAGGCCTCGCCGGAAGATGCCTACATCGCGAAAACGGACCTCGAAGGCGATCTCTACGAAACGCTGCCGCGCTACGGACAGAAGGTAAAGCTGCCCAAACCCTTCATTTTCACAGTTTCCAAGCAGGATGATCCCACCAGCGGATTCTCCATCGTCTTCTATGACAACGCCGGTGAGCACTTCCAGCCGGGACGCAGCAGCATGGATTCCCCCGGTGCCCAGCACATCGCGGTCGCTTCCGGGCTGTTTTTCCTTTTCGATCCCCTGCACAGCCCGGATTTCCTCAGAAAGCTCGGCACCGTAGCGGACCCCCAGGCGGCCGAACGGCGCGACGAACAGCAGGACGTCCTCCTCGCGGAAACCGATGTCCGCATCAAAAGCCTGCTGGGGATGGATTCCGCCCAGCGCATCGCGACGCCGCTCGCGGTTCTGGTGGGGAAATGCGACACCTGGCAGCACCTGCTCGGCGAACATCCGCTCGAGTGCCCTCTCGGCGAGGGCCGACTGAACCTCGCCGCTCTCAACCGCAACTCGGAACGCGTGCGCCACCTGCTCCTTGCTGTCTGCCCCAGCGTGGTGGCGAATGCGGAGGCCATTTCCTCGGAAGTTCTCTACTTCGCGATCAGTCCCCTCGGCACCTCACCGGTGGTTTTCACGGACTCGGCGGGAGCCCGCCGCATCGGACCGGAACCCGGCCGCATCGCACCCATCGGCGTGGACATCCCCACCCTCTGGGTCCTCTCACAGATCGCCCCCGGCATGGTGCCCATCATCCGCTGACCCCTGACGTCGCAAACCCTATGGCATGGCAATTGATCTATTCCAGCGCACCCCGCTTGCTCGACGCCGGACTCACAGGATTCGGCACCGTCGCCAGACACCGGGCCATTCCTCCGCTCGTGGTGAAAGCCGTGGAACGCATCAGTCAGTTCGCACGACTGCCCGGCTACCCCGCTGACCGCATCATCTTCAGTCACCGGGTCCTCACCGTGGGCGGCGCCAGGTTCCATGTCCTCAGCCGCCTGCGCGACGCCGGCTCGGACTACTCGGGCCGGACGAATCATATCGCGCATCACCTTGTCGTTGCCGCGCAGGAAACCGCTCAACTCGCGCCAGGAGCGGCCACACCCGCCGACATCCTGCTGCAGATGGCATGGCTCGACCGATGGGACAAAGGACCGGAATGGCTGGATGACGAACGCCTCGTACCCCTGCAGCGCTTCGTGCGCGCCAACGGCTCGGACCGGGCATGGGAATCGGTCACGGGCGACGCCGAAAGCCGCTGGCTTCTGGTGAACGGCAAAACCGCCCGCAGCGCCTGCCTCATTCATCCAACGGGCACGGATCCCCTGCCCCTCATCACCGCCTCCCAGCACGCACAGCAGACGGCGGACGCATGGCAGTCGGCCTTCACCACCGCCCTTCAGCCCACGGACGAAGCCCAGGAATTCCGCTGGATCGGCCTCGCCGCCGATTCCCCGCTCCGCGGCCCCATGGAAACATCAGGCCGTCCTCTTCTCGACCTGAACAATCCCGCGGCGCTGCCGACACCGCAACTTCCCGCCGCCCCAGCCGCGCCTTCCCCCGCCGCCCCAGGCCATCCCGCCACCTCCGCATCCGTACCCAGCCACCGCTACACACCGCCCCCGCCCACCGCACGGCCAGCCTCCCCTCCCGACACGCCCTCCCCTCCGCACAGCCGCACACGCAACTCCCTCTCCACATCATCCCCGCGACGCGCCAACCGCTTCCTCATCCCGGCACTCATCGGCGTCACCGCCACCGCCGCCGGAATCGCCGCGTTCCTCTGGTTCAACCGACCGCAGGTGCCGCCCTCAGTGCCCGCGCAGAACATGAATTTCACCGCCCTCTTCGAGCAGGTGGACAAAGCAAAAACCTTGGACGAGCTGCGGAAAATCACGCTTCCGAAGGAACACAACAGCGCCCGCCTCGATCTGATCCAGAGAATCCAGGAACGAAGCAAAAGCGGTACCATTCAAACACCATTATCGGTTCTCAAGGATCTCTTTGAAAACAAAGAGAATTACAAAAACGAGAATCCTAACTACGTTTACGGCAAGGATTCCGTGCGGAAGATCCTCGAAAAAGCCGCGCTCGATTCCCTCGAACAAGCCCGGCCCACGGATTCGACGGTGATTCATCAAGTGAAGCAGCACGAATGGATGTCTCCGGAACATCAAACACGTGCCATTGCCCTGACCCGTCCACCGGAACCCGCGGCCACGGTGCCCAGCACGCCCGCACCTCCCGCAGTGGCCACCGCTCCGACTCCACCGCCCGATCCAACGCCTGCGCCCCAGCCCATCACCAGCATTCAGCGCTCCATCGTCGACTCGTTCGCCGAACTGGGCTCCTTCGCCGGTCCCGACAAGAGCTTTTGGGAAGAATGGAAATCCAACGTCGCAATTATCCGCAATGGCAAGCGCACCGAACTGGACGCGCAGGATGGCGTTTTGCAGGATGGCGGCACCCGTTTCGTCGAAGCAGGCAAGGAGGCGAAGACAATCCTGAGCATCAATGGCTCGGAACTCAAAGTCTTTGATACCGCGGATGGTGAGATCGAAGCCATCATCCTCACTAAGGATCGGACCAGCTGGGAAATCACCACGAAAACGCCCGCCGCCACGAAACTGCCGGCCGCAGAAAACCTCACATGGAATCCCGGAAAAGACACTTTCACCTTCACCGGCAAAGCCAAGGAAACGCTCACTGTCTTCCGGCTTCACGACAAGCAGTCCCTCCAGTTCATCCTCGATCGCCCGGACCTGCCAGCCGACCTGCCAGCCATTGTCATCAAGGGCAGCAAGCCGGACCCCCTGCCCCCTTACCTGAAGGACATCCGGGACAAGGCCAAAGCAACTCCCGAAAACGACCCCGCAATCAAAAAGCTGCAGGAGGATCTGACGAAGATCGAGGAGAAGAAATCGAAGGTAAACGAGCTTGACTCGTTAAGAGCGCAACTTGAATCAGCTAATCAAGCAAAGAAAAAAGACAGTCAGGCAATTAGAAAGCTGGCAGAACGGATCGAAAAGATCAAGCAAACGTCGAGCCTGCTTCCGCTAGATGGAACCGGACAGAATGAAGCGGAAAAGTTCAAGTCGCGGATCCAAGCCGCCCGCGACGACCTTGCCAAGAAGCAGACCGAAATCACCGAAAAACAAGCAGCTCTTAGGGCACCGCTAGAGAAGGCTATCGGCGATGCAAAGGCAGTGGCTGCTGAGTTTGAAACTAAGCTTCCGTATGGTGGAAGTGGCAAGGTGTATCTGGTTACTGGTGGCGGGCGTGCTGGGTCGAAGGGTTCACATCTCCTTCTTACAATCACGGAGCCATGAATGGGATGATTCCGATGGGAAGCAGTCTGACATCGATGGCCCGAGTGGTGGCGGCGGTGCGGAGCGGTGTGGCTGCGGCTGAGGGGATCGACCTCAGAGCGGTGGCGGAAGGGTATGCGGAGCGCTGCCGGGCGGCCGTGGAACGACTGGAGCGCTGCGGAGCGGAGGTGGAGCGTGGGGAGGTGATGGCGGCGCTGCGTGGAGCGGAATCGTGGCCGCCTTTGCGCGACGTGATTGCATTGCTGGACATTCCCGAGCGTGGGGCATGGGAGGCCTTGTGTGCCGGGCGTGGGCTGGCGGTGGCCCCTCGTTTTCCGGCCCAGCGGCTCGATCAACTGGCATCGCTGCAGGCGGGGGAGGCTGCCCTGATTCCGAGATTGTACCGGGAATACCGGGGCCTTGTCATGCAGTTGCGGGATGCGGAGGCACTGGCGGTCATCCGGACGATTGCCCGGATCCGACCGGACGATGCGGATGCGCAGAGCGAGAAGTCCCGGCTCGAGGAAAAGGTGGTGGCTGCGCTGACTGGCAGGCTGCAGGCAGCCACTGCGGCTGGCCGGACTGCGGAGGCCGCCGCGATTTCGGATGAACTGGCCGATTTCCGGTCCGCGGACCCGGCGTCGCCGGAATCCGTGCCTCCTGTGCTGCCAGCGGAGCCTCCACCGGCTGCACCGGTGTCGCCGGCAGGGATCGCTGTGGTGAGGCCATCGGGATCGGTGCGGGTGCCTGCTGCGGTGTCGCGTCCGAGGCCAGTTGCGAAGCCCGCGGGGCCACGCATACCGCCCTTGCCGGAGGCTGCGGCCAAAGCTCCGCCGCGCCGTCGCCGCTGGCAGACGCTGGCGTTCACGTCGGCCGGCATCGCGGCCGCGGGGATTTCGCTCTGGCTGACCATGAAGCCCGCTCCGCCACCCGTCGATGACGCCGCGGCGGAAGCGGAAGCGGCCGTGGTCCGCGCCATCAGCGATTCCCGGACCGCCAGTGAGTTGCGGGGAATTCCCGCGGAACCGGCCGTCACGGGCAGGCCACCCGCGGAAATGCTCAAGGCCATCCAGCAGCCGCGGGCCCCAGCGAGCTTCGAAGACTGCCTCTCGCAACTCCCTCAGCTCGAGCGGGAATTCGGATCGTCGACGGATCGTGCGCCCGCCGTGTTCCGCATGTTTCAGCTTCTCGAACAGGAAGCTCTTGCATGGTGCGTCCGGTCCCGCACGCGGCCTCCTGCCTTCCAGGCGACCCTGAACCGCGAAGGCAAGCTCACCGGTTACCAATGGAAAGACGAGGCCGTCGCCGGAACTTTCCGCACACTCGCCCGTTTCGCTGAATCGGGGAACCTTCCGGACAAGGCCTTTCCGTCGCCGCAAGGCATGCCCTCATGGGTGGCCTCCGAAATCGCCGCCGCCAAAGCAGCCGCACAGCCACCGCAGCCAACCACAGCGTCCGAAGCAGCCGAACCCGTTCCAGAACCGGCCCCGGCTCTGGACGACGCCTCGGTGGCCCGGCTTTCGATTCTTCCCGGCTGGGAGGCCCTTCCCACCCTGCGCCCAGGCCCGGAATGGCTCGCCTCCATGGCCGTCATCCCCCGCCACCAAACCCGGATTCTCCTGACGAAATCGGGCATCGGATTCGTCGGCAAGGGACGCCTCGCAGAAGGCCATGTCTTTTCGGTGCAGGAAGGCACCGTCGCCAGGCGGAGCCGCGGCGACCTGCTGGGCATCGATCTCATCGGCAATGCGAAATCGGGCGTCTGGCGGGTCTATTGCGCTGCCGCAGCCGGATTCCCCGATGTCGGCACCTCCCTGGCCGACCCTTTTGCGGATCACTCACTCCGCTGGGACGCCGAACAGGGCGCATTCCAGCTCTCGGAAACCACTCACACTTTCCTGAACCGCATCCGTCTGCTGCCCGGTCAGTCATGGCAACTCGAATGTCCTTTCGCGGTCTCTCCCGGCGGCCACAGATCACTCCCGATTACCAGCCGCACAGTCCCGTTCCCGCTCCACGGCAGACAGCAGCAGCAGCGCAGTGCAGCATCCCTCGCCGGCGACCCCGTCATCAAGGCCATCCATGCAAGGATGCTAAGCGAGAAGCAGAAGCTGGCCCTGAGCATCCGGATGCAGGAATCCTCGGCAGACAAGGACCCCATCGCCAATACCCAGCGCTCCCGCCGGATCAGGGAATACGAGGACGCTTTCAATGAGATCATGCGAGGACTGCAGTTCGAAATGGAGGAACGGGTCCGCGCGCTCATGGGGGCCCCTTCCTCCCTCGCCGACGTCCCGCAGGAACTGCCCGGCAGCGAGCCATTCCATGTGAACCTCGTCTCGGATGAGGCTTCGCCCCCACCGGTCCGCCTCATCGCACTCACTCCCCGTCCATGAACTGCCGCTTCCACCCATGAACCTTCCAGCGATCAGAAAACTAGTCGCCCGCATGCGGGAGGATCTGTCCTCCGGCGGCAGCCGCCAGCTTCCGTCTCTTGCGATCGAATACCATCAGTACTGCGAGGAGGCCCGCCTGCGGCTCGACCAGTGCTGCGCCATGCTCGAGAAGGGAAACGAATACCAGGCAATCCAACTGGCGGAAACCGAGCCCGCCCTTCCCGATGCTCTCATGGCCCTCAGCTTTGCAGAACGGACTCAGTGGAACGAGCAATGCCGCGCCAGTCAGATCGCCCCGCCGCTGCCGTTCGATCCCGCCAAGGTGAAGGCCATGGACGCGATGTACCGAAGCGGCATCAGCAACGCTCATCCGCTCTACCGTGACTACCGCGGCGCCGTCTCCAAACGCGACGATGCCGCCGCCCTCCGCACCATCCGCACGATTGCCCGCCTCAACCCATCCGATGCCGGTGCGCGCTCGGAACTGGAACGTCTTGAGGAAAAGCGTGTCCGGGAATGCACCACGGCCCTCCTGCATGCCATCGATTCGGGTGACCACGCAGCCGCAACTGCCCTGACCGACGAACTGGAATCAATTGCTTCGCCCGCCAGGCTCGAATCGATGCCGGAATACGCCCGCGGCCTCGCCATCCGGGCCGACATGGCCAGAAAACGGGCCCGGGAACGCCTGAACAATGCCGTCGCCACCCTGCCGGGGCACCAGTCCAGCGGCGACTGGCGCACCGCAGCCGCCATCCTCGGCAGTATCGAACGGGATTGCAGCGAACATGGAATCGAAGTGCCTGCGGAAAGCCGCCATGCAGTCGCAGCTTCCCGCTCATGGGTCGCCGAGGAAGATGCCCGCTCGGCCCGCGCATCGGAATTCCAAAGCCGGATGGCCGAGGCCCTCACCACCGCCGAGGGAGTCGAGCGGGCTCTCGCTGCCCGTTCTCTGACGCCGCAGGCTGCGTCCGAAACTCTCGAGTCTCTCCTGAGCCGATGGGATGCCGTCCTGCGCTGCCAGTTACCCATTCCCCCGGACAACCAATTGCGCATGGAATCGGTCGCGGCCTCTCTGCGGCAGGAAGTCGAACGCATGCGCCGCCATTACCGGACCATGCTCCTCGCCGCCGCCACCGCGGCCATGGCCGCCCTCGGATCCGCTGCATGGGCCGGCCTTTCCTACTATAACGCCAGCCAGATGGCCGCCGCCCTCGCCACGATGCAGACGGAACGCAAGGTCGACGAGGCCGTGCGTCTTGTCGCGAAGGTCCGTGGCCCGGAAGCCCGCCTCGCCTCGTGGGCCGGCCTCGCCGAGACCACCGCCCGCGCCGATTCATGGCTCGCAACGGAACAATCACGCCTCGCATCCGCAGAAGCTATTCTCGCTGCCATGGAGTCGGGTGCCACCACACAATTCGGCGACAGGAAAGCACCAGCTCTGCGCTCGGAACTTGCAGGACTCAACGAATCCATCGCTCTCCTCGCACCCAGTCATCTGCCGGTGCTCGAAACCCGGCTGGCGGCCGTCCGCAATGCCGCCGACGCGCGCTTCACCGCCCTGCGTGCGGAACAACTCAAGATGGCAGACAGCCAGCTGCAGAAAACCGAACAGGCACTTGCCGCACTGACCCTGCAGTCACCCCCGGAAACCATGCGCGCAACTCTGGCCGGTTGTTCCGCTTCCCTTCAGTCGCTCGCAGCAAGCAGTGATCCATCAGCAGACGAAACGGAACGGCTCAATGAAGCACTCAGCCTCCGGCTCAAACAGACAACTGCGGCAGCGGACAATTTCAAGGCGCAGCTGTCGGCGTTCGATGCCGCCAGCGCCTCCCTCGCAGGCAGTACTTCCCTCGATCAGTTCAGCAAGGCGCTCGAACAGTTCCGGAATGTGACACTGGGCGCGGCCATTGCCGCCCGTGCCGCCGCCGATGCCGTACCGGACGCCACCACCGTCCTCGGACACATCCTCTACCACGACGAGGCAAGGCGCGACTCACTCCGGAAACGCCAGCAGCAGGCCCTGCATCCAGCGGTCGTGCTCAAGAATGACCTCGCTACCCTCATCAGCCTCCAGGACGACGAACACCTGAACAACGTCTACACCGTTTCCATCAAACGGGCCGGAACCACCTTCACGATCTTCGCCAAAGGAAAGCCGCGTCCCGCCGACGACGCCGACGCCACCGCAGGCGCGGCCCCCGTTTATTCCGGGAACTTCTACCGCCCTGCCCCTGGCGACACGGCCACTCGCTTCATCAAGGGGACCATCCCGGAACTTCAGAGCCGCGAAACCGTCGATGCCATCTCGCTGAGTTCAGCCAGCCAGTTCATGGAATCCCTCGGACTCGCCACCCTGACCGATCCTTCGGGCGACACCTACACGGGCGATCTGCTCACGGTGTTCACGAAACTGGCCGTTGGCACGCAGTTCCCCGTAAGCCTGCGGTCGCACCTCTGGAGCCGACTCGCACCCATCGCCCTGCGCGACCCCGACGGCTGGGGCCTGCACCTCGCACCATCCCTCGCGGCGGATCTCAACCGATCGCAGTCGCTGGGAACCCTCGCAGCTGGAAGCGCGGCATGGATGCTGCCGGACGGCAGCGGCGTCACCAATGCCCACCGATCGTTCTTCGCATCACTGCAGAACCGCGCCTACAAAGGCGAGGCGGTCTCGGCTGCCAGCATCGAATCCGCAGTGTTTGCGGCGGGCCTCCAGTTCGCCGGTCACGCGGACGCCACGGGATCCATCGTCCTCCTCCCCGCTCATGAAAAAGCCCCCGAACTCTGGTTCCTTGACCGCACCGCCAGAACCGCCCGCCTCATCCGGCAAAATGGCACCCCCCAAAAACAGCAGGCGGTCCCGCCACCCTTCTCGCCCGTTTTCGTCATCCCCATCGACCGACTCAACCTCATCCGGAAGCCGACCACAGCAAAGCAGCGCGAGGTCGGCCCCTTCTTCACTGAATCATGAACGAAACCTCTTTCCCTGTCTCGTGGCGCGGCCGTCAGAGCGGTCCCTACTCCACCGATGAAATCCGCAGGCTGCTGCAGTCGGGCGAGATCAGCGGACTGCACCTCGTCATGACCGGCGGGAAATGGATCACGGTCGACGAATTCCTCCCGGCGCTGACTCCCGCGCCGCCGCCCATGGCTCCCACGCGTCACGTGCAGCGTCCTGAACCGGCGCAACCGCCTGCGGAAACCATGGACGACACCAACTCCTTTCCCTTCGTGCCGCCGGAAAGGCGAGTCCATAGTCCGCGGGGCGCCGCTCCGGACGTTCCGCCGTACGATGTTTCCACCGCACCCTACCCGCAGCATGTTCCGGGTGCACCCCCGTGGACACACTACGGGGGCCATCCCTTGACGCAGCCGGCGCGCACCAGTGGCATGGCTGTCGCCGCTTTCGTCTGCGCGCTCGTCAGCATCTTCGTCTCGGTGCTCTGGCCCATCGCCCTGCTTCTCTGGCTGCTCTCGCTCGTGCTGGGACATACCGCCATCAGCAACTGCAGGAGCGACCCCACCCTGCGGGGCAAGGGCCTCGCGGTCGCGGCCGTCAGCATCAGCTACGTCATCCTCGCTCTGAGCCTCGTGCTTGGTGCCCTCATCGCCCTGCGGAATTCCTGAATCTTCACACTCATGCTGCCTCCCTCTGATCCCGCCGCTGCTTCCAGTCAGCCCACCAGCACCACACCCCTCGGCCTGCGCGAACGCGAATTCGCTCTGAACTGGGGCCGCCACGACATCGAACAGCGCTGCGGATTCCGCGGCGGACGCTACACCAGCGTCAACAAACTCCTCACCTTCCTCGCCGCCCTCCTCGCCACGGTCGCGTTCTTCGCTCTCATGGCATGGCTACCCAATGTGTGGCCCGCATCCGCCCAGTTCTCCGACATTTTCCTCAAGCGCGGCATTGTCCAGTACCCCACCATGTTCTTCTTCCTCTGGGGTCTGGTCATCCTCTGGGTCAAATCCCGCAAACTCCGGTTCCAGATGCGCTCGCTTGAACTGAATGCGGTTCCCCAGGAAGCAGGATTCGAACTGACCCGATCCAGCGCCCGCGCGGTCCTCGAACGGATCCACCAACTGGTCGACCATCCGGAACACTTCCTTCTCTTCAACAGAATCGAGCGCGCCCTGTCCAATCTGAGAAATCTCGGGCAGGTCAGTGACATCACGAGCATCCTCAAGGTCCAGTCGGACAACGACGACGAACAGATTGCGTCGAGCTACAGCCTGATCACCGGATTCATCTGGGCCATTCCCGTACTCGGCTTCATCGGTACGGTCCTCGGACTGAGCCAGGCCATCGGTGCCTTCGGCCTGACCATTGCCGGCGCGGGTGACCTCGCGGTCATCAAGTCGTCTCTGCAGGGCGTCACCGGAGGTCTCGCCACGGCCTTTGAAACAACGCTGGTTGCGCTCGTGAATGCGCTCGTGCTGCAGTTGCTGACCACGTTCCTGCAGACGCGGGAAGGCGAGTTCCTCGACGCCTGCAATGACTACTGCCACCGCAACGTGGTGTCGCGGCTGCGTCTCGGCGACGCGGCGGCTCCCTGACCTGCGGACCATGGCCATGAGAAACCGCTTCCATCGGTCCGGTGCGGGCACGGTCAGCTTCTTTGCCTTCCAGGACATCATCACGGCTGTCACGGGCATCCTCGTCATCATCACGGTCCTGCTCAGTCTCAGCCTGCCGGAATCCCCGGACGGAGCGGCCCCGGATGCGTCCGCGGAATCCGTGGCACTCAGGGCGAAACTCGAGGTCCTGCTCCGGCGCATCGCCGACCTGCGCCACGTGTCGGAGACCGCCCTCGCCTCCCCACAGGCCAGTCCCCGCGCCCTCCAGATGGAAGTCGATCTGCTCGAAACCGAACTGGCGGAACTCACGGCCCTGACGTCGGCCCGGGCAAAGACAAAACCAGCAGAGTCGGCTGCTTCGGAACTCGACCGCTCCATGGCGGCCGATCTCGCGCTGGAGGACGCGGACCGGCGGCGAATCGCCGCCAGGCTTCAAAAGCTCAAGGAGGAAGCCGCTGCAGCAGCAGCCTCCCGGCAGCAGGCCGATGCGGAAGTCCGCCAACTGGAAGCGTCCCTGCTCGCGGAAATGGACCGCCGTTCCAACCTCGTGCTCGTGCGCGACAATGCCCGCACCAGCAAGGAACCTCTGGTTGCCGTGGTCAGCAGCGATGGCACCACGGTCCACCGCTTCGATGAAGGCACCGCCGCCCCGCTGCGCGATGTGTCCGCTTTCCGCGCTGCCCTGAGCACCTTCTCGCCTCTCGATCACTACTTTGTATTCTATGCCAAACCCTCAGGCGTGGCCGAGGTCGAAAGGTATCTTGAGGCGGCCCGCAGCGGGGGATTCGAAGTCGGCTACGATGCCATCCCGGAGGATGCGGTCATTACGCTGGAATCCGGCAACGCACGCAAACCATGAAAAAGCGACGCAGCCGTGGACCCGGCGACAGTCTCGACCTCCTGCTGGATACGATCTGCAATTCGTTCGGCGGCATCATCTTCATCGCCTGCCTCGTGGCCATCCTCGCCCGGGACACCCCGCCCGCACCCGCCAGCGCCATGGCCGCTGCCGACGCCTCCATGCTGGAACGCAGAATCCGCGTCGCGGAGGATGACCTCGCGCAACTCGAAGCACTCGCCAGCCAGCAGGCTGAACGCACAGGCCATGTCGGCTCACTGGAACAGAAACGTCAGGAACTGAAATCCGCCATCGCTTCGCTGCGGGCCGAGGCCACGCCCACCATCGCAGTACCCTCGGAGCAGACCTCGCCCGATGCCCTGCGCTCTCTGCGTGCCGCCAACCGCGAACAATCCGCTCAACTGGAATCGCTGCTCAACGAAATCGCTTCGGCGGAGCAGGAACTCGCCCGCCTTGCCACCCGGGCCAGCCAACTCCGGGAACGCACCGCAGCGGCCGCTTCGGCAAGACGCGAAATGCTGCGCTTTCCAAGGGAACGCCGCTCGGAAAAATCCCCGTTCTGGGTCATTCTCAAGCACGGCAGGGTCTATACGGTCCGCACGGAGACAGGCGACCTGAACCGGACGGACCTCGTGTGGACGGAACGCGCAGCGGGTACCGCCGAACTCACCCCGATCCCGAACGCCGGCAAGCAATTGCCGGATCGGAAGGACGAACTCGCTGCCATCCTGCGCTCGGTTTCCGCAGGCCGCCAGTACGTCACGGTCTGCCTCTACCCGGATTCGTTCGACACATGGCGCGAACTGCGGGGCCTCATCCAGAGCAGCAGCCTCGAATACGGTCTGCGCTTCTTCGAACCGTCCGACGGTCTCGTCATGGGTGCAGGAGCGCCCCCGCCGCCACCGCTTTAGCGACTCACTCCTGCAAGGTGCAGCATGATCCAGAGGGCTTCGCCGGCCGCGGCGAGCGCGAGGACCTGACGCAGGGCCCGCAGGCCGGGCCGATCGTCACGCAGGCTGCGCTGCAGCACGATGCCGATTCCGGCAGCGGCGAGGGCAAGGGCGAGAAGGGTGGCGAGCCAGGGCTTGCCTCCTTCTCCTGGGGCGATGCCGGCGAGGGAGGCCCCGCAGGCAGCCGCGCCGCAGACGACCAGCAGGCCTCTCCGCGGGGATCCGGCACCACCGGCATAGAGGAGATCCATGGCGAGGAGGGCGGTCGCTGCACCGCACAGGAACGCCGGTATCGGGTGCGCGAGAACGGAACCGCTCAGCGTCATTCCCAGAAACGATGCCAGCCAGGCCAGCGCGGCCAGTTGATACAGACGCACGGGCAGCACGCCGCTCCCCAGTCCCGCCAGAAAGGCCCAGAGACCGCAGAGCAGCATCCAGTCCCGGCCGCGCCGCGGATTCACATCAATCCGTTGCACCGCACCGCCCGATTCTTCCGCGCCGGGTCCGAAACCGGTCGTGAAAACCACTTCCTTGCCCCGGTAGAGGGCCCCGAGCTGCGGCACCGATCCTTTCGGACCAAAGCGGTACGCGTAGCTGAAATCCCATGGCACTCCGGGAGCCGAAGGAAATTCCTCGCACATGCGGTGACTGACCGCCACGGTCTCCGGCTTCCCCGCAAAGGGATAGCGCACGTGCACGTTGAAATGCGCGCGGTCGGGTCCCTCGAGCCCCTTTCCGATCACTTTCGGCGGATCGATTTTTTCGACCGAACCCTTCAGTTCCTGTCCTGCGGCCTTGAAGCTGAGATGCCCGAGCAGGTAGGGCATGTGCTTCGGTGCGAGGTCCAGCGCGAGGTCGTAATCGACACTGCCATCGGTGTCCTGCGGCAGGCCCTGGACGACAATCAGTTCCCGCACCGACATATCGACCCGCACGTCGAGTCCGGCCTCGGTGAACTCGATCCACATGGGATTCTGGAGAATGGGATGCGCCCGCAGCAGCCCAGGAATCCCCAGCAGAATCATGATGATGAACAGTCGCGCAGGCATAGAATGAAAAGTACCATGAAGAGCCCTGCGGTCATGGTCAAAGCCGCAGATACAGTCCACGGAGACGGCACCAGCGCACGGTCCCGAGGGACAGTCCAATGCCCAGAGCGCTGAGGAGCAACGCCCACCACAGGGGGGCATCGCGGGGCCCCACCACCGCAACCGCCCCCATCACCACCATGTGCACAAAATAGGCGAGCAGCGCATTGGTTCCAAAATCCGTGAAGACCTGCAGGGCGCGGCCCCGCACATCGGACCACCACACAAAGCCCGCGTACAGCAGCAGGGCGAATCCCGCACCGAACATCTGATAGGAAACGCTCCCCGCACGCTGACTCATGGTCCATGCGTCCACGGGGTGCCATGGCGGCACAAACGGCGGCGCGGCGAGGACCCCGCCCTGACTCAGGCAGGCGAGACCGTAGCCTGCCAGCATCACGGGAACGGACCATGCCAGCAGCCGGGGCCACGCCCGACCGGCACCGCCAGCGACGGCATCGAGGGCCAGCGATCCGGCGGCGACGGGCAGCGTCCACGTCAGAAAGCCGAGCGGACCGCCATCGATGACCTGCCACTCATGCAGCGTGGCGTACCATCCGGCATGCGACAGCGCCACATGCAGCAGCGCCGATCCCGCCGCGTGCGCGAGCCGCACCTTCGCCCCGCCGAGCATCACCGGCAGCACCCACAGCGTCGTCAGCCCGATGTGGGTGAGCGCCTGAAAGGCATTGGTCAGAAAGACATCACGGAAGACGCGGCTCCATTCGGCCGTGGTGATCGCTTCCCAGCTGCGGAAATCGCCGCCGGGATGATACCATACGAAGCCCACCAGCATCAGCAGCAGGGCCCGTCTGGCTCCCCGGCGCAGGGCCGCGGGCGGTCCATGACGCGCCGCTTCCCTCTGCAGCACAAGCCGCAGGGACATTCCGACGGCAAAGAAGAACTGCGGCATCACGGTATCCGCATAGCTGCACCATGTGTTGTGATGCCGCAGGATGGCGGGAACCGAACAGTAATCGCCCAGGAAATTCACCACGAGCATCGCCAGCACCGTGTAGCCACGGAACTGATCGAGCGAGCGAAGGCGGACCGCTCCCGTTTCCCCGGCCCGCTTCATCGCGCCGCCGACTCATGCAGTT
>JBIICE010000058.1:0-19744 GCA_044239025.1 Verrucomicrobiales bacterium | reverse complement strand
GGCGTGAAGAAGCAGTGGCTCGACCGGGTGGTGGCGAGGGTGGTCGCCCGGAGGCAGCATGATTTTCTGCACAGCTGGAGCGGCGATGCCTTCCGGAGTCTGCTGGCGGCGGTTGCTGCCGGCATTCCATCGGTTCTCGACATTCCGACATGGCATCGCAACAAAGGGCGGGCGAAGCCGTTTGTGACGAAGAGCGAGCGCGAGGGCGAGCGGTTGCGGGGTCTGGCGGGGCTGAGTCGGCGCCTGCTGGTATCGAGGCAGCAGGTACTCATGGAGTACGAGTTGGCGACCCTGCTGCTCATGCCGTCGGTTTGCTCCGCCGCGACGTTCCGGGCCGCGGGACTGTCCGCGGATCGCCTGCACTACGTGGGACGCGGGGTGGATGTGGCGAAGTTCTGCCCGTCCGAGCCCGCGGAGCGGCTGCGTTTTGTCTTCGTGGGTGCCCTCATCCGGCGGAAGGGTGTGCATCGGATCCTCGAGGCGTGGCGACGCCTTGGCTGGCGCCATGCGGAGCTTGTGCTGGTGGGGGCTGTGCATGACGAACTGCGCGGAGAACTGCGCGAGCTTCCGGCTGGCGTGACGCTGACGGGATTTGTGAAGGACGTCGGAGCCGTGCTCAGCGGGGCCGCGGCCTTTGTGTTTCCGAGCGAGTGCGAGGGGTTTGCGAAGGCGACGCTGGAGGCCGCGGCCTGCGGAGTGCCCCTGATTGCGACCCGTGAGAGTGGGGATGCGGTGGTGGACGGCCAAACCGGATGGCTGGTGCCGGCCGATGATGCGGAGGCCCTCGCCGGCGCCATGGCAGCAGTGGCCGGAGATCGGGACGAGGCGGCACGGCGCGGGCGGGAGGCGCGGCAATTCGTGGAGCGTCACTTCACGTGGGATCACTACCGTCGCCGCGTCCTTGCGGCGTATGGACGGGCCCGGGAAATCTTCTGAGCAGGCATGAAGCGGATTCTGGTACTGCAGCTCAAGCGGATTGGAGACACGGTGCTGACGGCCCCGGCGCTGGCCTCGCTGCGGCGGGCTGAACCCGGAGCGCGGGTGACGCTGGTGCTGGCCGGTGCGTGTGGAGAACTCGGAGATCTGCTGCCCGTGGATGAGGTTCTGGTCTGGTGGCCGGGTCGGTTGAATGCGCGGGTGCTTCTGCAGGTGGCGTCGGGTGGCTGGGATGCGGTACTTGATTTCACGGGGAGCGACCGCTCCGCGGTGCTGGCGTGGCTGAGCCGGGCTCCGCTGCGGGTGGGCTGGGAGAAGTTTGCGGTCAACAGCCTGCGGCGACGGGCCTGGAATGTGCGGAGCGGTGCGATCGTGCGGGAACTGCACACCGTTGATTTTCATCGGGCGCTGGTGCACGCGGCCTTCCCCGGGGCTCCGGATCCCGGAGATTGCGGGCATCTGCGGAGCGCGGTGGGGCCGGAGCTGCCGGAACTGCCATCCCGGTATGTGCTCTTTCATCCGGGGACCGCACGGGAGGAAAAGTTCTGGCTCGCGGAGCATTGGGGAGCCATGCTGGAGCGGGTGGGCGGGACACTTGGCTGGCCGGTGGTGGTGACTGGTGGCCGGGATCCGCGGGAAGAGCAGGCGGTGCGCGCCATGCGGGCGACCGGCGTGGCCTTCACGGACCTGAGCGGGCGTCTCAATCTGCGGCAACTTGCGGCGGTGGTGCAGGGCTGCCGCCTCGCCGTGACGGTCGATACGGGCGTCATGCATCTGGCAGCGGCCTGGGGGCGGCCGCAGGTGGCATTGTTTGGTCCGACCAATCCATGGCACTGGGCTCCGCGGCATGGGCTCGCGCGCGTGCTGCAGGGTCCCGATGGGGAAGGCCGGAGGTCACCGAAGCAGTCAGGCGAAGCGATGGCAGCGCTATCGGTGGAACGGGTCTGCGGGGCGGTTGATGACCTGTTGCGCCGGGAGGATGGCGACCCCACGCTGAACCGGATTTCCCCGTGATGGCCGCCGCAGAAGGGGGTTGGTGGAATCGCTCGAGAGCATGAAGAAAGTTTCCCGCAGAGAGATCGCGAACATGTCGGCTGGCGAATTTGTTTCGGCGGCCCGGGAGCCGTACCGTCGTCTGCTGGGTTATCTGAAGCCGTACCGGAAGCGGTTTGTGCTCGGGTTGCTGGCGGGAGCGATGTACGGGGTGCTCAACGGACTGATGGTGGCGGCGGTGCACCATGTGGGGAGCGAAGTGCTGCCGAAGGAGGAACCCGGTGGGCGTCATGGCGCAACACTCGCCGAGGATTGGAATGCGGAAATTGAACTGCCCGAGGTGCGGTCGGCCGTGGAAGGCGTCGAGGTACCCGCTGCGGACGGCCGGTTGCGCCCGCTCAGCCCTGAGGAACAAAAGGCCGCCGTGCAGTCCTATCAGGAATTCCGCTCGCAGATTGCCGCGCGTCGGCTGCGGGGTCGCCCCGCGGCAGGTGTCGATCCTCTGGTGGTGCAGCCGCTGGATCCCTTGCTGCCGGCCGAGTTCCGGCTCGTGCTCGAGGGCGAGCGGGCCATGCTCACGGGGGCACCGGAACAGGTGGAGCCAGCGGCTGGCCTGATGGACCGTCTGCGGGGCGCGCTGGCCACGGTTTTCCGCAGGGACCTGCAGCCCGCGCACCTCGCCCGGGCGCGGGAAAACTGGCAGCAGCTCCTGAGCCTGCCCGAGTCCGAGCGGCGTCACCGCACCCTGTGGGCGCGCTATCTGCTGGCGCAGACCGAGGCCGACAAGCGGGCCCGGTTGACCCAGATCGAGGCGATGCGCAGCGAGGTGGCTTCCGGGAAGTTCACCGATGTCCTCAACCTGAAGGAAGCGGCACCTCCACCGAAGTCGCTGCTTTCGGTGGTGCTGCTGTGCGCGATGATTCCGGCGTTGATGCTGGTGCGGGCCGTTTTCGGCTGGTTCAATACCTACTGTCTGACGTGGGTGAGCCTGCGGGTCCTTGATGACATCCGGGGCAATCTCTTTTCCCGGGTGCTGTCGCAGTCGATGGAATTCTTCAACCGCCAGAAGACCGGCGATTTGCTCCAGACGATTCTGAATCAGACCCGGGTGGCCCAGCAGGCGCTCACGAGTGTGGCCGGGGAAGTGGTGAAGGAACCGATTTCGATCATCAGTGCCCTGCTGGTGCTGTTTCTGATCGACTGGAAATTCACGCTGATGAGTTTCGTGCTGTTTCCCCTCTGCATCATTCCGGTGGCGTTGGTTGGAAGGAAGGTACGGAAGGCCGGGGCGGAAGAGGAAGAAGAGGCCGGGGCCATGAGTGTCATCATGCAGGAGGCGTTCAGTGGCATCCGCGAGGTGAAGGCATACAACCGCGAGGAGTATGAAGTCTCGCGGTTCACCGCTTCGAATCAGAAAATGCTGCGGAGCATGATGCGCTGGCGGAAGGCGCTCGAGAGCGTGGGACCGCTCGTCGAGGTCGTGGCGTCCATGGGGGTCGCCGGCGCGCTGGTTTATGTATGGATGAATGGCATGCCGGCGTCAGAATTCATCGCGCTGAACGGTGGGCTGGTGATGCTTTATCCTCCGGCCAAGGCCCTCAGCCGGATTCCGCTCCTGCTGCAGAAGACGCTCGCGGCCACCAGCAAGATCTTTGAACTGATGGATCGGGAAGTCCGCGTGGCGGATCAACCGGGAGCCCTCGCACTGAGCGGGGCAGCCGGCCGGATCGCCTTCGAGGACGTGACCTTTTTCTACCGGAAGGATCAGGCGGCGGTTTGCAATGTCACGCTGGAGATTGCTCCCCAGCAGACCGTGGCCCTGGTGGGTCGTTCGGGGGCGGGCAAGAGCACGCTGTTTTCACTGCTGCTGCGCTTCTACGATCCGCATGGCGGCAGGATTCTGCTCGACGGGCATGACATCCGCGGGCTGACGCAGGAATCGCTCCGCAGTCAGATCTCCGTGGTGAGTCAGGAGGTGTTTCTGTTTCACGACACGATTTTCGAGAACATCCGCTACGGGAGGCTCGATGCGACGAGAGAGGAGATCATCGAGGCGGCGCAGCGGGCGCATGCCCATGAGTTCATCATGCAGCAGCCGCAGGGGTATGAGACCGTGATTGGGGACAGCGGTCGGATGCTGAGCGGGGGACAACGGCAGAGGATTTCCATCGCCCGGGCGATTCTGCGGAATACGCCCGTGCTGCTGCTGGACGAGGCGACGTCGGCGCTTGATGCGGAATCCGAACGTCACATTCAGGAAGCCATCCGCGATCTGTCGCGCGGGAAGACCGTGCTGGCGATCGCACACCGGTTGAGCACGGTGATCCGGAGCGATGTCATTGTGGTGATGGAGGCGGGAGCCGTCATGGCGGCCGGGACGCATGAGGAACTGCTGCGCGACAGCGATATCTACCGGAAGCTGTACAGCATGCAGTTCGACGATGCGCGCGACGCCGAGGGAGAGACCGGGGCAGGCGAGCCCTGAAGCGAGAGTCTCAGGTTTCCGATGGTCGGGGGCATTCCGGGGTGCCCATGGCAGGAAGTGCGGAACGGGTCCTGGCCGCAGGAGACGCTGTGGCAGCGCGCTGCCGGGGTTTTGCCGAAGGGATTGTTCAGAACGGCAGTGGTGAGAACGGAACCGCCCAGAACGGCACTGCTCTGGCCAGAATTGCTCAGCTTTCCTCTGACCGGACTCCACACACGATCCTTTTCAGGAAGGTGGTGGAGCATAGCGGATTCGAACCGCTGACCCCCACAATGCCATTGTGGTGCTCTACCAACTGAGCTAATACCCCATAACCGATGATTCGGATGGGAGATCCGTAGCGGAGTTCGGCAGGTTGCCAAGCGGTTTTTTGGTTCCTGCCGAAAAATGTCGGCGTCTGAGCCGATGGGCGATGGCCGCGATGGCCGCCGCCCCGGTGGACCCCGTCGCGCTGATGCGGGGCCGCGACTGAATTCACTCGCTGGGGAGGCGCATGCCGCGGGCGGCCTCGCAGCCGGCCGCGAGGACCGCTTCGGTGACCTGATCGACGAGGCCTACGGGAGCGAGGGCATCGGCGTTGATGAGCACAAAGCGGGCATCGCGGCGGAGTGACTCGAGTTGAGCCTTGAGGTCGCCGAGGGCGACAGGGGCTTGGTTCAGAAAGATGGCCGGTGCTTCTCCGGCGGTGATGGTGACCACGTGACTGGGTTCATTGGCCTTGTAGCTGGAGTTGCCGACCGGCAGAGCGACGCGCACTCCCGATTTGACGACGAGTCCGGAGGTCAGCAGGAAGAAAAGCAGCAGGAGCCCGACCACGTTGAGGAGCGGGGCGAGGTAAAGGAAGTCGGGCCGGATACGGAGCGAGCTTTCCAGCTTCATGCCTCAACGGATTCGTGGGTGGACTCAGCGGAGAAGGGTGGGGCCCCCGGAAGCCTTGCGTTTCTTTTCCTCTTCGACGGCGCGGGCCCCTTCCTTGAAGGCCACGATGTCGGTATTCTCGCGGCTCTGCATGAGCATGTTGACCACCTCGATGCCGGCCCGTTCCATTTCGTGCATGAAGGATTTGGCGTGCGCGGAGAGGTAGGCGTAGAGGATGTACGCCGGAATGGCGACGGCGAGACCTGCCGCTGAGGTCACGAGACTGCGGTAGATGCCGCGCGACATTTCCGTGGCCGTGGCAAAGCCATTCTGGGTGAATGGGAGAAAGGTGTCGATGAGGCCGAGGACCGTGCCAAGCAGGCCGATGAGAGGGGCGATGTAGGCGATCGAAAGGAGGACCGGGAGGTGACGTTCGAGGCGGGGTACTTCCAGCTGGCCGGCTTCCTGGGCAATTTCCTTGAGGTCCGTCCGTGGGGCGCTGTGCTGAGTGAGGACGGATTTCATGACGCGGGCGACGGGGCCCGGCGTCCCGGCGCAAACCGTGAGTGCTTCCACGTAGTTTTTGCGGGCGATGAGGTTCCCGGCACCCTGAAGGAGGTCCTGCACCACGATGCTGGAGCGGTGGAAGTAGAAGTACCGTTCGAGGAAAATCGCCACGGCGAGAACGCTGCAGCCGAGCAGCAGGAAAATGAGAGGGCCTCCCTGAGTGATGAGTTCCTTCATGGCGTAGTATGATGGACCGTAGCGATTTGCGTGCCTGGGGCAACTGTGGAGTTGCCCGAAATTTAACATGTCTGAATCTTATGGCCACTGAAAATACAGCCGTCCCGGATGGGGTCCTGAGACTGTTCCGGGCGGCTTCAGAATGGTGGACGAGGGCGGGGGAACCTGTTTGAATGGAGCGGAAGGGAGCGGTGCTGGTCCTGTGGTGGGGTCGGCGGGCTTTCTGGAATTCCGACCTTACTGAAGCCATGCGACTGTGGAGACTGCTGACATTACTGGGGGTGCTGCCGATGGGGCTGCGGGCGGACAGTGTGGTGGTGCTGAACGAAGTGATGTATCATCCGGCGGGCGCGGCGGATCCGTCCGGGGAGTGGGTGGAGCTGGTGAATCAGATGGCGGTGGATGTGGATGTGAGTGGTTGGCGTCTGAGCGGGGAAGTGGAGTGGCAGTTTCCGGAGCGGACGGTGATTCCTGCCGGTGGCTATGTGGTGGTGGCGGCGGATCCGGGGCAGGTGACGGGGGCGTTTGGCCCGTGGCGCGGAACACTTTCGAACCGCGGAGGAAACCTTGCCCTGCGGAACAACAGCGACCGGGTCATGGACGAGGTGGCATGGGGGACCGATGGGGATTGGCCTGCGGCGGCCGATGGCGGCGGCGTTTCGCTGGCAAAACGGGCCCTGCGCACGGACAGTGCGAAAGCTTCGTCGTGGACGGCGTCGCGCGCAGTGGGCGGCACGCCCGGAGTCGAGAATTTCGCGTTGCGGCTGCCGCCTGTGAAAACGCAACTGGTGCCCCTCGGGGCGGAGTGGAAAGTCCTCGTCGGCGGCACCGACCCCGGTGAGGGCTGGCAGGGCAACGGATTCGATGACGCGGTCTGGCCTGCGGCCCCGGCCGGATTTCAGCGGGGGAATGAGCCCCTGCCTCCCGGTGTCACGGCAGCCACGCCATGGCCTGCGGATGGCTGGACCCAGTATTTCCGTCACCGGTTCCGCTGGGCGGGTGGAAGCGGGCAGCTGGAGGCGAACCTTGACCTGTGCGTCGATGACGGGGCCGCCGTCTGGCTCAATGGAGTGGAAGTGCTGCGGACGAACCTCCCTCCGGGACAGCTCACCCCGGAAACGGCCGCGGTTTCCCGGAACCGAACGGCTCCGGCCCTCGTGCGGTTCACCGTGCCAGCCGGACTGCTGCGGGCGGGCGACAATCTGCTCGCGGTCGAAGTGCATCAGGTCGCCACCCTTCTGGAGGGTCAGCCGATGCTTTTCTACACAGCCGGTCCAGCCCCCGCGATGGCACGGGCCGACGGACCCTTCACGATCGGGTCGAGGATCCGTACGGGGAATCAGTCACAGCAACTCACCCACCTCGGCGTGCAGGACGCCGATGCGGCCAATGACGCCAGCGACCCGGATGGAGCGGACGGCCTGACGGGCTATGCGGACGACGATGGCTTCTTCAATGGAACCGCGGGGATTCAGGTGGGGCTCTGGAATGCGGCGGGTGCGCTCCTTGCCTCGGCCTCCGTGACGAGCACCGATCCCTGGTTCGCGGGCTGGCGCTACAAGCCAGTGACACCGGTGACCCTCGCGGCGAACACCGATTATTTCATCGGCGCGCGCGTCGGAGCAGGCATCGAATGGTTTCTGGACAGTCTTGATGGCGCGCCGCTCTTTGCCGCCGAGTCCGGTTTCACCCTTTCGCTCAGCACCTTTGCCACCGGGGGAGTCCTCGCGCGGCCGACTTCCGATAGTACCCTCACTCTGGGTCGCTGGGGAGCCGCCAACGGACTGATCGGCTCGCCGGCCACGATTGTCGTGGGTCCGGACACGAAGAGTGCCGTTTTCGCGGCGGCCCTCGATGTCGCGGAGTCGCTCCCGTTTCCCGTGATGCCGCCGTTCGTGCTCAATGAGGTTTCGTCAGGTCAGGTGGAAGTGATCAATGCCGGGACGGCCGCCGCCGACACCGCCGGGTTTCTCGTGCGGATGGTGATGGGCGATGTCACCATTGATGCGCCGCTGCCCCCGCAGATGCTCGGCGGAGGGACCATGCTGTCGCTTCCCCTTGCGGTGCCCGAGGGCGCGCGGCTGGTGCTCATGGGCCCGGATGGGAAGAGCGTGCTGGATTCGTTCCGGGCGGCAGGCACGGTGCGCGGGCGCTTTCCGGATGGCAAGGGACCGTGGCTGCGGCTGGACGGAGAATCGCCGGGTCGGCCCAATGCAGTGACCCTCAACCGTCAGCTGGTCATCAGCGAGATCATGTACGCGCCGCCGCGGCCGGCACTGCTTCCGGAGAATACCGTTTCGGCCGGTCCATGGATCGAATTGACCAATCGTTCCGACAGCCCTGCCGATCTGAGTGGCTGGCGACTTGACCGCGGGGTCAGCTTCACCTTCCCGGCCGGGGCCGTGCTGGCTGCGGGAGGACGTTGCGTGGTCGCTGCCAGTCCCGCGGCGGTCCGCCTTGTGCATGGACTGCCGGCGGCTGCTGTGTTCGGGCCATGGGAAGGCAATCTCTCAGGCCGGGGCGAGGAATTGCTGCTGCGGGATGCCGCGGGCAATCCGGTCAGTTCCGTGGCCTATGCCGATGACAAGCCGTGGCCAGTGCTGGCCGATGGCGGCGGCTCAAGCCTCGAGCTGCGTGACCTGCGCGCCGACGAAAGCCATCCGGCTTCGTGGGCCGCGAGCGATGAATCAGCCAAGTCCGCATGGGAAACCTTCACGTGGCGCGCCACCAACACGCCCGGCATCAGCGGCTCACCAACCCTCTGGAAGGAAATCAATCTGCTTCTCGCCGATGGCCCCGGTTCCTGCCTGATCGATGACATCCGCGTGACTGACACGGTCACCGGAACCAATCTCATGGTGAACGGCGACTTTTCCGCAGGGGCGAACGGCTGGAGGCTGCTGGGGAATCACCGGACATCCACGGTGGGGCCCGAGCCCGGCAATCCCGGCAATGCGGTGCTCCGGCTCACCGCATCGGGCCCCGGCGAGTACCAGGGCAACCAGATCGAATCGACCTACGCCGCCAATCAGGCCCTTGTGAACAGCCGTCAGTACGAGATCTCGCTGCGGGCCCGCTGGCTCTCCGGCGGGGCGAGGCTCAACGTGCGCCAGTATTTCGACCGCATGGGCCGCACGCAGCGGATGACCATGGTGGCCAACGGCGGCTCCCCGGGATCCGTGAATTCAGCGGCCGCTGCGGGAATCGGTCCCTCGTGCCGCGGGCTGCGTCATGAACCGGCGACTCCGGCAGCCGGTGAGCCAGTGACCGTTTCGCTTTCCCTTGCCGACCCGGACGGTGTGCCGGCCGCCACGCTCCATTATGCCGTTTCCGGGGGAAACTGGCAGCAAGTGCCCATGAACCGGGGAACGGATGGCCGCCATGCCGCGCAGATTCCGGGCCAGGCTGCGGGCAGCGTTCAGTTCTTCGTGGAGGCTCAGGATGGAGCCGGCTGGATCAGTCGGGCCCCCGCCGCCGGGGCGGCGTCGCGTGCCATGTATGCGGTGCAGGATGGAAGGGGCAACGGAACGCTGCAGAAGCTGCGGCTCGTCATGACGTCAGCCGATGCGGCCTTCCTGCACGCGCCGCTGAATACGCTGAGCAATGAAGAACTGTCCGCCACCCTGATCGTGGACGACCGCGATGTGTTCCATGACATCGGGGTCAGGCTGAAGGGAAGCTTTGTCGGGCGCAATGTGACGCGGGTGGGCTTCAATCTGATCTTTCCGGCGGATCAGCCCTTCCGCGGGGTGCACCGCAAGGTGGCTGTCGACCGCAGTCAGCACGCCACTGTGGGGGGCGTCGGCGAAATCATCGCCAAGCACATGGCCGCCGCGGCCGGCGGCATTCCCGCGATGTACGACGACCTTGCGCAGTTTGTGCACCCGAATCCGACGTATGCGGGCATGTGTGCGCTGCGCATGGCGGGATTCGAGAAGGAATTCCTCGATTCGCAGTACCCGGACGGTGGCGACGGTGTGCTCATCGAAATGGAGGTCTTCCGCTGGAATCTGAATACCGTGGACGGTCAGCCAACTTCACAGAAACTCCCCGGCAATGAATCGGGCGGCACCGGCTACCTGAACATCGACCTCGGGAATTACGGCAACGACAAGGAAGCCTACCGATGGTTCCTGCTGCAGACCATGCGGCGTGGTGCCGATGACTACTCGCTGGTGGTGCCGTTCTCTCAGATGTTCAGCCTGAACGGAGCGGCCCTTGATGCGGAAATGCGGCGGCGCACCGACCACGATGCCTTCCTCCGGACCATGGCGTACCAATCACTGGTCGGGCCAGGCGATGCCATTTTCACGGGCGGGGCGCATCACAATTGCCGGTTCTACTTCCGGCCGCACGATGGCCGTGCCATCTACATGCCATGGGACTGGGACAGCGTCTGGCAGCGCGCCACGAATGCCCCGCTCATCGGCAGCGGAAATCTCGCCAAGCTCGTCACGGTCAATCAGGACGCCACCCGCCGCTATTATCACCACCTCTACGACATCCTCCAGACGACGGCCAATACCGGCTACATGACCCGCTGGACCCAGCATTACGGAAAGGTGAGCGGTCAGGACTTCAGCAGCGTGCTCAGCTACATCGGGGCACGCTACAATTTCGTGCGCAGTCAGCTGCCGATCTCCACGAACTTCACCGCGAATGCCGCCACGCCCGATGCCAATGGAGCCGTGCTCCTTACGGGATCGTCTCCCATCAGTGTCGCCTTCATCGAAGTGAATGGCGTGCGCTACACGCCGTTCTGGACAGGGACGACCGCATGGCGCCTCACCGTGCCACTCGCCACCGGCCCGAATGCCCTTGCGATCCGTGGCGTGAATCTCCGCGGCGACCCCATCTTCGGAGCCACCGCCACCGTCAATGTCACCAATCCCAATCAGCCCGGCTGGCCCAGCCTCCGCATCAATGAATGGATGGCGGAAAACGATGGCTCGGCGACCGACCCGGCCGACGGGCAGTCGGATGACTGGCTGGAAATCCACAATCCCACCGACCAGACGGTGAGTCTTGCGGGCTGGATGCTGAGCGACGACCCCGCGGTTCCGTCCCAGTTTGTGATCCCGTCCGGTTGGTCGATTCCTCCCCGTGGTCACCTGCTGGTCTGGGCTGACAACCAACCGGTGCAGAATCCGGCCGTGCCCGCGCAGGGAAGTCAGCTCCACGTTCCCTTCCGTCTCGGCAATGCGGGGGAAACCATCCAGCTTTCCGCACCCGACCTCCGGCTCATCGATGAAGTGGCCACGGGCTCAGCCCGCGCCGATGAAGCCTCCGGACGATACCCGGACGGCGGCGAAACCCGCGTGCTCATGACCCTGCCAACCCCGGGAACCGCGAACCTCGTCACCCGCATCACCGGTTCCTCGGCTCAGCAACTGACCGTCTCGGCCACGCCCGGCTGGCTCTACCGCATCGAATCGTCCAGCAACCTGATCGACTGGATCCCTCAGGGTTCCGCCGAACCAGCCACCGGGCCATGGCTGACGCTTCCCATTCCCGTGAGCGGGAGCCTTCCCTTCCACCGGGTGCGCGTCAGCCGGTGAGGCCCGTTGCGGCGATCCGGAGCGGCGTGGCGCGATTGCCCCGCCGGGGCGCGTGCTGGCACGGCGTGGGCCTCGGGTTTCCGGGCGATGGGGTCAGGAATACGTGCGGCCGCGCCAGCCGACGGGGCGGTTGAGCAGTTTTCTGGCGAGGCCTTCCCACTGGATGACGAGGAGGGCAAGAATGCCGAGCGGGTGGAGGAGAACGGAGAGCCACGGCTGGCGGAAGCGGATCGCGGCCGCGGCCCGTGTGAGGAAGGAAAGCAGCAGAGCCCACGCGGCGAGAAAGGCCACGGTGGGCTGATGGGCGTGGGTGAAGCGCAGGATCGCCGGGGCGACCTGACCGAGACCGAGCATGACGGTAACGGGAATGATGAGCCGGGGCGAGCCAAGGCCCTCGGCGGCATTTTTGACGAAGCCGCGCCAGACATCGGCGGCGCGTTCGTACATGCGGCAGGTCGCAAGGTTGGTGGCGTCAAAGAGGTCGGTATGGTGTCCGGCGGTGCGGAAATTCCGGGCGAGGGCCATGCCGTCGTGGATGGCATGGGCGACCGCGGCATGACCGCCGGTGGCAAGGTAGGTTTCGCGGTGAGCCAGCATGAGCTGACCGACCGCGGCGGTGGCGGCCGGGTCGGTGGATGCACGCATGCGGCGGAACGGAAGAAATCCGAGGAGGACGAAATGAATGAGGGGAATGATCAGCGATTCGGCGAAGCCCCTCGTGATCTGACGGGGGACTCCGCTGCTGAGCATGGCCTTGCCGTGGGTGAGGCTGGCAATTCTGCGGAGGGCACCCGGGAGCAGACGGACGTCGGCATCCATGAAGAGAATCCACGGGGCCGGGGACTGGCGCGCCAGCTGGTCGAGCGCATGATTCTTGCCGCACCAGCCCGGAGGGAGTTCGGCTCCCTTCATGAGGTGGACCCGGGGGTCGCCGATGGCGAGGACGGCGTCGCCGGTGCCATCGGTCGAGTGGTCATCAAGAACCGTAAGGGAGAAGTCGGGATAATCCTGGCGGAGCACCGAGGCGGCCGCGGCTTCGATATTGGCGGCTTCGTTGCGCGCCGGGATGAGGACCGCGATGGAGGGAAACGGGTCGGACGCTTCGTCCGGTGTGCGGTACAACCGGAGGTTCCGCAGGAAGACGAGGCAGGGAATGAGCGCGCAGCAAAGGCAGGCGGCAGCAAGGAAAGTCATGGGTCGGGGCGCGGGTCAGCTGCGGCGGGCGGCGGGACGCTTGCGGGCCGGGTAGCGCCGTGGTTTGCCGCCAGCAGCCCCATCGCCTTCCGCTTTCGGTTCCCGCTCCGGAAATTCCCAGCCGAGCAGCATTTTGCCATCGGTCTGGCAGACGAGATGCGCGCTGAAGGGTCGGCCTTTCTTGGAGATGAACTTGTCGATGAGACCAGTGCGGCCTTCCGTGAAGAAGCGGAGAGCTTCCTCGCGCGAGATCTGGAACTGGCAGAGTTCCTTCGAAAGTCGGGCCTTGGGCTTGCAGAGATTGTCCCCGCGGAGGACCGATTCGCAGGCGTACGATGTCTCCGTTTCGTAGATGTCCGCCTTGCGGCCGGCTTTGGCGCAGACCGGGCAGGGACAGAGAATGCGCGAGGTATCTCCGAGGGCTTCTGCTTCCTTTTCCTGAGCTTCCGATTTCTGGAACACGAAGCCAACCTTGTGATCCGCATCGAGCTGGAGGCCGGCGTTGAATTCCTGGCCGAACTTGTTGCGGAAGCCCTCGAGGGGGCCGACGAATCTGGTGCTCAGAAGCGCGGTGGCCTCCGGTTCCGACAGGAAGCGCCCGGCGATGGTTTTCGGCAGTTTGAAGGTGCAGCCCGGGGCGCGGCACTGGAAAAAGCGGTCGGTCTGGCGGAGTTCCGCAGCTCCGCAGACCGGGCAGGGAACCTTGAGGTCCGGGAACTCCATGGTGCGGAAGTGGTCCGCGCGGTTCCGGGTGAGACTGACCACTTTGGTGGTGAGCTGGCGGATGCCATTCATGAAAGTGGTGCGGTCGAGCCGACCCTGTTCCATCTGCTTGAGCTGGTATTCCCATTCGCCGGTCATCTGAGGGGAACAGAGAACTTCGGCTCCGATGTCGGTGAGCTGGTCGACCAGACCGATGCCTTTGGGAGTGGCAATCAGTTCGCGGCCGTTGCGGGCGATGTACTGGTCTTCGACGAGGCCCTCGATGATCGCGGCACGGGTGGCCGGGGTGCCGAGTCCGCGTTCGCTCATGGCTTCGGCCAATTCCTCATCGTCGACGAGTTTGCCTGCCCCTTCCATGGCCGAGAGAAGCGTGGCTTCGTTGTACCGCGGGGGTGCTTTCGTGACGTTCTCGATCACTTCGATGCGGCGGGTTTCGGCCGATTCCCCGGGTCGGATCGGGACAAGCGGCTTGTCACCGTCGCCGCCGAGCGATTTCCCGTAGACTTCGAGCCAGCCGGGGACCGTGAGAATGCGCCCATCGGTACGGAAGGCATCGGAACCGATGCGGGTGATCCGGGTGGCGATTTCAAATTCCGCCATGGGGAAGAAAATGGCGATGAAGCGCCGGGTCACGAGATCGTAGATCCGCTGCTCCTCCGGCTTGAGATTCTTCGGAATGACGCCCGTCGGGATGATCGCGAAGTGGTCGCTCACCTTGGCATTGTCGAAGATCCGTTTGGTGGGATGGATCCATTTGCTGGCGACGACCGTGTGGGCGTGCTGCGGAAGGTCGGAGGGGAAGGCCTCGAGTCCGCTGCCCGAGAGTCCGCCGAAGGTCTTCATGACATCGGCGACTGTGCTCACGTAATCCTCCGGAAGGAAACGGCTGTCCGTCCGCGGGTAGGTGAGGACCTTGTGTGATTCGTAGAGCGCCTGGGCAATCTGGAGGGTGCGGCGGGCCGAGAAGCCGAACTTGTTGCTGGCTTCGCGCTGCAGGCTCGTGAGGTCGAACAGCAGGGGGCAGCTCTCCTTCTTGGGCTTGCGGGTTTCCTCGATGGTGCCCGGCTGGCCCTTGCACCGGGCAGCAATGGCGTCCGCGTCCGCCTGCTTCCAGAGCCGTTCCGCTTTCGCATGCGGATCGTTCTCGTCCCGCCGGAACGGTTCGGCAAACCAGCGTCCGCGGTATTCGCCCGACGCCACCCCGAAGTCGCCATAGACTTCCCAATAGGCACGCGGCTGAAAGGCAGCGATTTCCTTCTCCCGGTTCACCAGAATCGTGAGAGTCGGTGTCTGCACGCGTCCGACCGGGGTTTTCAGAAAGCCGCCGTTCCGGGAATTGAAGGCCGTGAGGGCGCGGGTTCCATTGATGCCCACGAGCCAGTCGCTTTCGCTGCGGCAGACAGCCGCATCCGCAAGGGGCAGCATGTCGCTGTCATCGCGCAGGTTCCCGAAGGCATCCATGATCGCGGCCGGAGTCATGGACTGCATCCACAGGCGGCGCACCGGCTTCCGGCAGCCGCTCGCCTGCATGATATAGCGGAAGATGAGTTCCCCCTCACGTCCGGCGTCGCAGGCATTGATCACGTCGGTCACATCCGACCGCTTCAGCAGTTTCTTGAGCACCGTGAGCCGGTCGGCACTGCGGTCGATCGGCTTGAGGGCGAATTTCTCCGGGATGATGGGCAGGCTTTCAAAGTTCCATTTCGGCTTCTTGCCGTCGGCCGATTCCGGGAGCGCGAGCTCGAGCAGGTGACCAACCGCCGAGGAAATCACGTGCGTGTCGTTTTCAAAGTAATCCTTCTCCTTGGTGAATTTGCTCATGCCCGGGGCTCGGGTGAGGACACGGGCAAGGTCGGCGGCGACGCTCGGCTTTTCGGCAATGATCAGAGTTTTACCCATGAGTTTGGAGGAGGAACGGCGGGCGCCGGGGTTGGGGCGCAGACCGTGGAGTCAGTCGATCCAAAAAGCAAACAGCGTGTTTGTTTTCGCATTCCGCCCGGGAACTGCCGTGGGGGAGCGCTGCCGGGGAGACGCAAAATCGGGGGTCGTCCGCGGTTTTTTGCGTGACCAGATGTTGACACCCGGGGGCAAAACTGCCATTGCTCGGGTGAATTTCATCATTAGAAAAATTCCCTATGCAAGACCCGGAGAATCCCAATCCCGCCCCCGCACCGACTCCGCCGCGTCCTCCCATGAGGCCGCCCGCAGCTCCGCTGAAGAAGGAAACCGTGCGCATCACGCTCAAGCCACAGGCTCCGGTGGCCTCAGCCGAAGGCGAAGGAGAAGAACCCGCGGCGGCTCCGGCCCCACCGCGTCCTCCGGTGGCTCCACCCCGTCCGGGCGCTCCGACGGTGCCCCTCGCCGGCGCTCCGCGTCCGGCCGTTCCTGGCGCTCCGCCGCCCCGTCCGTCGGCTCCAGCTCCGACCGCCGCGGCTCCTTCCGCCCCCTCGGCCCCGCCCCCGACCGCTCCAGTGGGCAGCAAAACCATCCCGCTTTCTCAGGCACCGGGACGACCAGCGGCCCCCGTGGCTGCCAGGCCGACCACGAAGATCGGGGGCGCAGCTCCCGCTCCGGCAACTCCCGGCGCGCAGTCGACCATGCCGAAGGCGACCGTGAAACTGACTCCAGGATCCGCTCCGGCCGCTCCAGTGAGCTCGGTCGCGGTCCGCGGTGCCCAGTTCGAGGAAGAAGAAGAGCTCAACGAAGGCCCCCTCAATGTGATGGGCTGGATCGCCCTCATCGGTTCCATCGCGGCCGTCATTGGCGCGCTGGCCTGCCTCGACCGTTTCAGCTTCTTCTCCGAGGGCGCTTCTTCCAGCCAGGAGGCATGGATGAAGAATGCCGCTCCGCAGGGAATCAAGCTGCCAATGGATTATTCTCCCTTCGACAAGAAGGATGGCACCGGCGGCATCACTTCGGAATATGATCGCAAGCAGCCAAAAATTCCGGCAGCCCCCGTGGCTCCCTGAGTCCATCGGCACCCGGCAACTCCAACCGAAACTTCCATGGGATCTGTCATCTTCCTCCTCGTCGGCGTCCTCGGAGCCATCGCGGCCTTCTACCTGACCACTTTCGGTCAGTGACCCCGCGCAGGCTGCCTGCCTGCAAAGCAAGCGAAAACTTCGGCGCATCCCGCGTTGTCTCCCTGAGACCGCGGGATGCGTTTTTTTCGTTGTCAGCGGGTTAAGGTGGGCCACAGTCCATGGCATCACCCGAACCATCAACCAACCACCCTAACAAACCCATGGCCAGTGCTGCAGTGATCCAGGTAACGAAGGAAAATTTTGACGCGGAAGTACTGCAGGCGCAGGTGCCTGTGGTGGTCGACTTCTGGGCGGAATGGTGTGGTCCCTGCAAGATGCTGGGACCCGTGCTGGACGAGGTGGCCACGGAAAAGGCCGGGTCGGCCAAAGTGGTGAAGGTGAATGTGGACGACGCCGGCGACCTTGCGACGGAGTACGGGATCCGGAACATTCCGGCCCTGTTCTACTTCAAGGGCGGCGAGCTGAAGCACAAGAGCATCGGGGTGCAGCCGAAGTCGGAGATTGTGAAGCGGCTGGAGTCGCTGAGCTGAGAGGCCTGTGGCAGCACCCTTCAGGGAACTGAGATTCACGAGATCCCGGCAGTCGGTGCATTTTGCCGCTGCCGGGATTTGTTTTCTGGCTGTGGCCGTGGGGATTCTGTATGTCTGGTGGCAGCGTCTCGAGCATCGACCGTCGTGGTGGCTCTCGCTGTTGCCGCTGCTGCCTGCGGGGTGGTGTTTCTGGATGACGGCGCGGCTGGCGCGGCATGCCTACGTGCTCCTGTCGCCGCTGGGCATTGAGATCTTTCCGCTCTTCCGGGCCGAGGAACGGCTGCAGCTGATTCCATGGAGTGAGGTGGCGCAGGCTGGGGTAGATGCGCCGCGGCAATGGCTCACGATTACGCTGGCGGGATATGAAGATGCCAAGGTCCTCGTGAGTCTGGCACCGATGGACGAGCGGGTTCGTCCATTGCTGGCGGCGGCCATCGACGGCGTGATGGAACGCCGGGCCGGAGCCGCGGCCGAGCCCACTGAAACCGGTTGAGAAACCAAGGGGCGGCCCCGGATTTCCAGGAGCAGCAGGAGCAGCAGGATCGAGACCGCGCCGGGTCCTGCGAAAACCGCTCAGCGGGCGAATCGGCCATCAACGAGTCGCTGAATGCCGAGCGGATTGTCGCTGCGGAGGGCGGGGGGCAGGGCGGCGTCGGGCATGTCCTGCCAGCAGACCGGACGGGTCCAGCGGAGAATGGCACCCGTGCCGACCGACGTGCTGCGGCCATCGCTGGTCGCCGGGAAGGGGCCACCGTGGACCATGGCGTGGCAGACTTCCACGCCAGTGGGAAATCCGTTGCAGACGAGACGTCCGGCGCGGCGTTCCGCGGTGGCGAGCAGCGTGTCGGCAGCGGCAAAATCCTCCGGGCTGCCATGGAAGGTGGCCGTAAGCTGGCCTTCCAGCGCCGCGGTGAGCGATTCCATTTCGGCGGTGCTGCCGCAGGCGACGAGCAGGGTGGCCGGACCGAAGACTTCCTCCGCGAGGGACGGATCCGCCGCAAAGGCAGCCGCGGTCGTCTGGAACAGGGCCGGGGCTCCCTTGGTCCCTTCGGTGGCCGCGGCCGACGCCAGCACGGTGACATCCGGGTGGAGGCGCAGTCGTTCGCTCCCCTGCTGATACGCCTTGCAGATGCCTTGCGTGAGCATGGTGCCCGCCGTGGATTCCGAAAACAGACGGGTCAGTTCCGCGAGGAAGCCAGCGCTGTCGGCCGTGGCATCGAAGAGAACGAGGCCGGGATTCGTGCAGAACTGACCGGTGCCGAGCGTGACCGAGGCGTGGAGACCGGCTGCGATCTTCGTTCCCCGTTCGGCCATCGCCCCGCGGAGGACAAACACAGGATTGATGCTGCTCATTTCCGCATAGACCGGGATTGGTTCCGGACGGGCGGCGGCTGCGTCCATGAGGGCGCGGCCACCCGCGCGGCTGCCCGTGAATCCGACCCCGCGGATTCCGGGATGCTGCACGAGGGTCATGGCGGCAGCCCGCTGGTTATCGAACAGCGCAGAGAAGACGCCTTCCGGCAGCGAGCATTTGGCCGCCGCCGCAAGGACCGCACCAGCCACGAGTTCCGAGGTCCCCGGGTGGGCCGAATGCGCCTTCACGATGACCGGACAACCCGCCGCGAGGGCCGAAGCCGTGTCGCCACCAGCCACCGAAAAGGCCAGCGGGAAATTGCTGGCACCAAAGACCACAACCGGACCAATCGGACGCAGCATCGATCGGACGTCGGGTTTGGGCGCTGGAGTGCGTGCCGGGTCGGCGTGGTCGATGCGCGCATCGACCCACGAACCTTCCTCGACCAGTGCCGCGAAGAGCCGGAGTTGTCCGCAGGTCCGGGCCGTCTCGCCTTTGATGCGCGCTTCCGGGAGGCCGCTTTCCGCAACGGCGCGGTCGGTCAGCGTCTGGCCGAGCGCTTCGATTTCCGTGGCGATGGTGCGGAGAAATGTGGCGCGTTCGTGATCCGATGTCCGGCTGTAGGCAGGAAACGCTGCGCTAGCGAGTTCCGCGGCGCGCTGTGCCTCCGCGGCGGAAGCACTGTGATAGCAAGGTTCGAGGAGCGATCCGCTGGACGGGTTGAAGGCCTGAAAAACAGCGCCGCCCGCCGCACCGCGGCTGGATCCAATGAACGAAAGACCAGTGAGACTCATGCCTCCCCCCGTGCCGCAGCCGACGGTTCCGCGCAATGGAGAGAATGCCACGCCACCCGTACAGATTCCATCGCGCCCACGCCCTCCCGCGCGGACCACGGCCATGCCTGCCCCACCGTCCCCGGTCAGGAAATCCGCTCCGCTGCGCCCCAGAAAAAGGGCGGGCCCGGCTCCGGATCGCAATCCGGCCACCGGGACCCGCCCGTGCGTGGTCAAGAACGGAGGGGAACTCAGCTGATGACCGGCGCTCCGTAGCGCTGGTGTATGGCCGCACAGGTCTGCGGATTGAGGCGGAGACCGTGAGAGAGTTGTTTGAGGTAGTCCGATTCCGAGCGTTCGTCGAGGACGATGGCGGCAAGGGAAACCGTGTACACCTTCTCCTCCATGCCCAGCGGCACCGACCATGCAAAGTCACGGACGTTCACCGGCTTCTCGAATTCCGCGCGGATGAAATTGACCACTTCCGGGGTCGGTTGGCCGATGAGCCGGAGGATCTTCTGTTCTTCGTCCCGGTCCATGCGGCCATCGGCG
>JBIICE010000267.1:0-4937 GCA_044239025.1 Verrucomicrobiales bacterium | reverse complement strand
GCCTGCAAAAGGCCCTCAGCTCCAGCTCTGCCCATGGCTGAAGACAGGCGGCCAGCAGGTCTCGCGTGACGAAATCGTCGGTCCCGGGGGCTTGCCTGCGGTTTTGCCGAATGCTATCACTCCACTGTGAAACTGTCGTCCTGCTTTGCTCTCGCCGCGCTGCTCCTCAGCGCCACAAACTCCCGAGCCGCGGTTTCCTACGCGGTTCCCCTCGGCCTCTATTTTCAGGATTTCAACGCCCTCCCGAACACCGGCACGGTCACCCTCCCCGGATCTGCAATCACCGGTACACAACTCGCCGTCCCGGGCATTGCCGACTGGGAACTCGCCAAACGCGGCGGTACCGGAACCACCGACGTGGCGCTCTGGGCCGCCCCGTCGACCGGTGGCCGCTTCTATGCTTCGGGCACCGACGCCGCGGACCGCGCCCTCTCCTCGCTCGCCTCGGGCACCTTCATCGGAGCTTTCGGAACTTCTCTCGTCAACCAGACCGGCAGCACGCTCACCGCTTTCACCATCACCTACAGCCGCGAAATCTGGGCCGTTCAGGGAACCACGCAGGCGAGCCCGACCGGCGACCTCGCGGACCGGCTTTCCTTTGCCTATGGAATTTCGGGCAACGGACCTTCGGCCGCGGACTACCTGACCAGTGCCGCCATGATCCCGTTCACGGACCTCGACGCCTTCAGCCCTGCCGAAAACATGCTGCTCGCGGTCGCTGCCAATACCAATCCGGACCGCACCCGCGACGGCAATAGTTCACCGTGGAAATCCACCGTGTCAGCCTCGGTCTCAGGCATCACATGGGATCCCGGCCAGACTCTTTTCCTCCGCTGGAGCGACAGCGACACCGTCGGCTTCGATGCCATTCTCGGAGTGGACGACCTCTTCTTCACCGCAGCCATTCCGGAACCTTCCAGCGGCATCCTCCTCGCGGTTGCTATCGCCCTCGGCGGGACACGACGCCGCCGCGTCTGACCATCCGACCGGGCAAGCATCCCGGCCCTCCCATCTATGATGAACCCAGCCCTCCGGCCGCTCCTCCTCGCGGCCCTCTCGGCGGCCCTGTGCCCTGCCGCCTTCGCCCAGATCGCCTTCACGGGCAGCCTCACGGAAAACTTCAATACCCTCCCGTCCACTGGTGCCCCCTCGCTGACCGGCACCAGCACGCTCGGCCTCCAGGTTCCCATCCCGGGGCTGCCTTCATGGCAAACATCGCGCATCGCCGGCTCGGGAACTTCCAATGTCACCATCCAGACGGCCCAGCTCACCGGAGGCCGACTCTATTCCTACGGTGCCGGCGGAAGCACGGAACGCGCCCTCGGGGCCCTCGGCTCGGGCACCGCGGCCATGGCCTTCGGCGTCGCCCTGGTGAATCAGACGCCGTCCCCCATCACCACGCTCAGCCTCTCGTTCGTCCGCGAAACCTGGATGCTCCAGAGCACGACCACGTCCAATCAGTACGAAAACCGGCTCGCCTTCTCATGGGGCACTGCCAGCCCGGAACTCACCGCGGAGAACTTCCTCACGAGCCCGCTCATGAATGCGGCGCCGGAAATCGATGCCGTCGCCCCCGGTGATCTCACCCTGCTTCTCGTCACGAATGGCGACGACCCACCCCGCGCCCGCGACGGCAATACCGAGGAATTCCGCACCAGCGTCGCCGGAGAAATCACGGGCCTCGACTGGCAACCGGGCCAAACCCTCTTCCTCCGCTGGAATGACCGCGACGACGGGGGATTCGACGCCGGCATCGGCATCGACGACCTCACCATCACCGCCGGACCCTCGGGACCGGCGTCAACTCCGGACCTCGCCATCAGCAGCCTCCCGCCGGACCGAATCCGACTCACCTGGCCCACCCGCCCCGGTCGCTTCTACGACCTCCAGCGCAGCAGCGATCTCGCCACATGGCCAGCCGCGGAAACGATTCCCTTCGAATCGCTCGGTACCCAGCTCAGCTTCATCAACGAGACACGCGGCCAGCAGTTCTATCGCATCGCGGAACGCAGCGGACCAAACCCCGCCGCCGATGACGGTCCCCTCACCGATTCCCAGGTCGAGGCGTTTTTCAGCGACATCGGTCCCGATGGCACGAAACCGGATACCGTCCTCGAAAATGCGATCCTCAACCTCCTCGCCAAAGCAGCTCCCGGATCGTCGGTGCGCGCCGCCATCTACACATGGGATCGCCAGTCCATGGCCGATGCCTTCGTCGCCGCTCACCAGCGTGGCGTCGATGTCCGCCTCATCATCGGCAGCGACTTCCCCGCCGTCCAGAGCCTCATCAGCCGCCTCCCGGCCGGACATGTCATCCAATGCCGCAACAGCGCCGGAGAACTCACCGGTGCCATGGGCGGTCGCATCAATCACAACAAGTTCGTCCTCTTCTCGGACCTCACCGGTGACGCCCGCGAGGTCGTCGTCCAGTCGTCGGCCAACTTCACGGAACTTCAGCTCTCCCGGAACAACAACACCCTCGTCTTCCGCAACCGCCCGAACCTCTACAGGGCCTACCTGCGCTACTGGAACGACATGGCGGCTTGCCTCCCGGATCCCGCCTACTACCGCAGCACCGGACGCACCACCCCGGTCACCGCATGGTTCTTCCCCCGCGCCTCGGGCAACGGCGTCACCGGTACCGACGACACCATCCTCGAAATCCTCAGCGGCATCAATGCCGCCGCCGGTGGCAGCATCCGCGTCGCCATGGCCACATGGTCGAATATGCGCACCGCCATCGCCACCCGCCTCGCTGCCCTCCACGCCGCAGGCATGGACGTCGCCGTCCTCGTCAATCCGAACGAAACCGCCGCCGAAGTCACCACCATCCTCGAATCAGCCGGCGTCCCCCTCCGACGCTACCTGCCCGTCCACTCGAAATACCTGACCATCGACGCCGAATGGCAGGGCATCCGACGCCAATTCGTCGTCACCGGTTCCCACAATTTCACCGGACCCGCCCTCAACAGTAACGACGAAATCATCCTCCGCCTCGAAAACCCAAAACTCTTCGACGCCTTCCTCATCGACTGGAGCCGCCTCTTCACCAGCCCTCTCGCTCAATAACGCCGTTACGCCCGGAACTCAGATCAGCAGCCACCCGCAGAGGGTACCACAGCCGAAGGCCCAAGGCTGCGTGCGGCGACGATTGTTCCCGGAATTTCTTCTCGGCCTGGTGACCGGGGCGATTCCTCCAAGGACTAACGGGCCATCCCAGCAGCAGGGTTATTTCGGCAGGATGAGTTCGGTCCGGAAGAAGGCGCGGGGGGCGCTGCCGGGGATGGGTTGGACGGTGACGGCGTGGGGTGGTGCACCACCGGAGAGCAAGCCGCCGCCGGGGACGGGTTCCCATGGTTTCGTGCCATCGGTCCACATGAGGCGGTAGGGTCGGCCCTGCTGGCCATTCAGGGAAAAGCCGAGGCGACCGTCGGGGAGGCGTTCGAGCGACAGCGCGAACTTCCCGGAATTGCGGTCGAGAGGGAGAGTGCCGCCATGGAATTCATCGGCATTGCGCAGCTCATCGCCGTCGGGGTCGGCCTGCGCGTCCGGGATGAGCGGATTGGTGCCGTGGAACGATTCCCAGCCATCGGGCAGGCCATCGCCGTCGCTGTCGAGGGGGACGGGGGCGAGCGCGACCATGCTGCTGCGGGCGGAGCGACCGCCCATGGTGGCAGTGAGTTCGGCATTTCCGGCGGAGGCGATCGTGAGCCAGCCGCAGAATTCGCCATTGGTCAGGGATACGCTGCCGGGGACAAGGGTCAGCGGTTCTGCCGATGCCCATGGGACCGTGAGGGTGGGGTTGAGCGTGCCCCATGTGCCATCGGCGGGGGCGATGACTTCCCAGTCCGAGAGGTCGTCGCGGTCGGCGGTCCCGTTGCGGCGGGCCCCGCGGTTATTGAGGGCGGGGAGGGCCGGGCCTTTCCAGAGGGAACGCACGGGAATGGGATTGCTGCCGATGGTAATGGTGCCGGCATCCATATCCGCCTCGCTGTGGGCCCAGATCACGAAGTCCACGGGGCGGTTTGCTCCATCCACCATGAGTGCCCAGCCCCGGCTGTTGGTGGCCCAGAGAAAATCCCCGCCGAAGAAGACACCAGGCAGGCCGCTGCTCGCCGTATCCAGCACCAGAATGGTCTGCCCGGGCGTGAGCGAGGCAGGCAGGTTCCACTGCACCCCGAAGTACTGGGCAATGGGCTGATTGTTGTGCCCCACAAAAACCCTCCAGCCCGAGGTATCGATGACGCGGTTGCTCACGTTGGTGATCTCGAAGCGATCCGGATTCTGCTCGCACATTTCGCTGAAGACGATGCTGGAGGCATTGGTACCCGGGACCGAAGCAGTGAGGGCGACCGGTCCGGCATTCTCGAGCACCTGGCGGCCCTTCGCATCGCGTGCCGTCAGCCGCACGGGAAATGGATATCCTGCCGACGCCGACGCTGCCACGTAATCCCACTGGAGCGCTGCCAGCGGACCCGAGGCCGCCACCGTGACCTCCAGCGTCCTGCGGTCGCTGCCTCCTTCATTGGCGGCCCAGATTTCGATGGTCCAGCTGCCCGCCGCCCCGGCAGGCCCGGAAATCTGTCCGGTCTGCCCGTCCACGTTCCAGGCCGGCGGCAGACCAGCCGCCCCATACTGCGTGGGCGACCGCGTCGCTGTGATCTGATACGCAAAGGTATCGCCGGTCACCGTGGCCGCGCTGAGCGGACTCGTGATCACAGGCGGGCCGGCACTTCCCGGCGAGCCACCGGGCTCGGAGGAAACCGTCCACGTTTCCCGCAGGCGCCAGTCCCGCGCAGCGGTCGTGGCTGCATCCACCGTCATGAGCGAATGTCCGGCGCTGGCGCTCAGGGGTTCCCATGCGGGTTCGTAGCGGAACGACAGAATGTTGGCCAGCCATGGCGCGGGAAGCGTCAGGGTCAAGGTTTCCCCGCTGT
>JBIICE010000266.1:0-4942 GCA_044239025.1 Verrucomicrobiales bacterium | reverse complement strand
TCCGGAGCCCGGGGCAACAAGCAGCAGATCAAGCAGCTCGGCGGCATGCGCGGCCTCATGGCCAAGCCCTCCGGCGAAATCATCGAACGCCCCATCACCTCGAACTTCCGCGAGGGCCTCACCGTACTCGAATACTTCATCTCGACCCATGGTGCCCGCAAGGGCCTGTCGGACACGGCGCTCAAGACAGCGGACTCGGGCTACATGACCCGCAAGCTCGTCGATGTGGCCCAGGATGTCATCGTCTTCGAGGAAAGCTGCGGAACCACCAACGGCATCACCGTCCGCTCGCTCTATGAAGGGGATGAGGAAGTCGTCGACCTCAAGCAGCGCATCTACGGCCGCGCCTCCTGCGAAACCGTCAAGGATCCCGTGACCAACGAGATCATCGTCAGGACGAATGACATCATCACGGAGAAACAGGCCGAATCCCTCACGAGGATCGGGGTCGAACAACTCAAGATCCGCTCGGTTCTCACCTGCGAAAGCAAGCGTGGCTGCTGCGCTCTCTGCTACGGGCTCCACCTCGGCACCGGTCACCCGGTCAAGGTCGGAGAAGCGGTCGGCATTGTCGCCGCCCAGTCGATTGGTGAACCGGGAACGCAGCTCACCATGCGTACCTTCCACATCGGTGGGGTCGCCGGCGGCTCGTTCAAGCAGCCGATCATCAAGGTCAAGAATGGCGGCAGTGTCCGCTACAATGACCTCCGCGCGGTCAAGACCACGGAAGGGAACTACATCGTTCTGACCAAGAACGGGACCGTGTCCGTGATCGACTCGGAGGGCCTTGAACTGGAAAGCCACAAGCTGGTGATCGGCTCGGTCATCTACAAGGCCGAAGGCGACGCCATCAAGAAGGGCGAAACCCTTGTCACGTGGGAACAGCACGCGGTTCCCGTCATCACGGAACGCGAAGGGGTCATTGACTTCCGCGACATGATTCCTGGCATCACGCTCGGCAAGTCGGGTGAGAAGGGATCCGATCAGATGATCGTGCTGGAACACAAGGAGGACCTCCATCCGCAGATTGTGGTGGTGGCTCCGAAGACGAAGGAAGTGCTGGCCAGCTACTCGATTCCGGCGGGCGCGTTCCTCTCGGTCAAGAAGGGTGAGCATGTGGCTGCCGGTACCACGCTTGCCAAGACGCCCCGCAAGGTGAGTAAGGCGAAGGACATCACTGGTGGTCTCCCGCGGGTTGCCGAACTCTTCGAAGCCCGCAAGCCGAAGGATCACGCCGAGATCGCCAAGATTGATGGCGCGGTTTCCATCGGCGGCATGGTCCGCGGCAAGCGCAAGGTCATTGTCCGTGATGATGAATCCGGGGAGGAAGAGGAACACCTCGTTCCCCGCGGCAAGCACATCATCGTCTTTGATGGCGACCGTGTGAAGAAGGGCGACCAGCTCACGGAAGGTCCCGTGGTTCCCCATGAGATCCTCGACATCCTCGGGCCGCACGAACTCCAGGAACACCTCGTCAACGAGGTTCAGGAGGTCTACCGCCTCCAGGGCGTCGAGATCAATGACAAGCACATCGAGATCATCATCCGCCAGATGCTGCGCAAGGTGAAGATCACCGACCCGGGCGACACGGAATTCCTCTGGGGCGATCAGGTCGAACGCATCGAGTTCGAGGAAGCCAACCGGGTCATCGTCGAACAGGGTGGCAAGGCGGCGGAAGCCGAACCGGTCCTTCTCGGGATCACCAAGGCGAGCCTCGAAACGGATTCGTTCATCTCGGCCGCGTCCTTCCAGGATACCACCCGGGTGCTCACGGATGCTGCCACCCTCGGCAAGTTCGACTGGCTGCGCGGCTTCAAGGAAAACGTCATCATGGGTCACCTCATCCCAGCGGGTACCGGATTTCTCCGGAACCGCGAGATGCGGGTCCACGAGGAAATCGACCTCCGGAAATCGGAAGGTCTCGACTCCATCGAGGACGAGGCAGATTCCCTGCTCGACGCCATGTGAGCGCTGCCGGATTCCTGATCCGGATCCGGGAAATGATGTGGGCCGCGTTCCGTCGAGGGACGCGGCCCCTTCTTTCCCTGTGTCAGCCCGGGGAAAGAAAGCGAAAACGGGTTGAGTGCCCCGCGGACTGTCCTACAAGTCAGGCTTTCCTGAACCAGAGAGCCGGGAAAAACGTAGCATTCACCCCGAGAATTCCGAGATCCGACATGAGCGACACCACCCCTGAGGCATCTGATTGCAACGAACGTGACGGCATGAAAGGCGACCCGTCGGTCTGCGCCCCGGAGGGTGCGGCTGGAGAGACGGATGCGCTGGACGCCGCCCTCATGGAAGTGGCGCAGTGGAAGGATGCGGCCCTGCGCGCCGCGGCGGAACTCGACAATTACCGCAAGCGGATGGCCCGCGAGATGCAGGAGGCGGCGCGCTACGCCAACGCCGGACTTCTGGAAAGCCTCCTGCCGGTGCTCGACAATTTCGACTACGGGCTTCAGGCGGCAGTTCAGGAAGGTGGCAATCCCAAACTTCTCGAAGGACTCCACATGGTGCTCCGCCAGATTCAGTCGTTCCTCAGGGACCACGGCGTTGAGGAAATCGAGGCCAGCGGAGTCTTTGATCCGAACCTTCATGATGCCATGATGCAGCAGGCGAGCGAGGCCGTTCCCGAGGGCAGCATCATCGCGCAGACCCGCAGGGGCTACCGCCTGAGGGAACGCCTGCTCCGGCCGGCCTCCGTCATTCTGAGCAGCGGTCCGGCAGCCCCGCCGCAGAACTGAATTCCCCATTCTGAATCACCCATCAGCGGATTCCCATGGCAAAGCGCGATTATTACGAGGTTCTCGGTGTGGAGAAAGGGGCGGGCGCCGACGAGATCAAGAAGGCGTACCGGAAACTTGCGGTCAAGTTCCACCCGGACAAGAATCCCGATGACAAGGCTGCCGAGGAGAAGTTCAAGGAAATCGGCGAAGCGTACGATGTCCTCGGCGACGAAGAGAAGAAGGCGGCCTACGACCGTCATGGCCACGCCGCCTTCCAGAATGGAGGAGCGGGAGCCGGTGGCGGTTTCCATGACCCTTTTGAAGTCTTCCGCGATGTCTTCGGCGGCGGTGGTGGTGGCATCTTCGAGGAATTCTTCGGCGGCGGTGGACGCCGCGGCGGTGGACGTCAGGGCCCGCTGCGCGGCAGCGACCTCCGCTACGACCTTGAAATCACTCTCGAGGAAGCGGCCCGCGGCACCGAGAAATCAATCGACCTCGAACGCGCGGTCGCCTGCGAGAAGTGTGCGGGCACCGGATCCTCCAAACCCGGTGGCGTGAAGCCCTGCACGACCTGCGGCGGGGCGGGGCAGGTCATCACCATGCGGGGATTCTTCCAGGTGCAGCAGACTTGCCCCGACTGTCAGGGGTCCGGTCAGGTCATTTCAAATCCCTGCGGCGACTGCCGTGGTCAGGGCCGCATCGACAAGCCGACGCGCATCAAGCTGCGCATTCCCGCAGGCATCACGGAAGGAGCCCGGCTCCGCTCCAGCGGTAATGGCGACAGCGGTATGCGGGGCGGTGCCTCCGGCGATCTTTATGTGGTCATTCACGTCCGCCGGCACGAGGTTTTCGAGCGCCACGATGACGACCTGTACTGCGAAGTGCCGCTCAGCTTTTCCCGGGCGGCCCTCGGCGGTGAACTGGAAGTGCCCACTCTTGAAGGGAAGGCCTCGGTCAAGATTCCCGCGGGCACGCAAAGCGGAACGGTTTTCCGCCTCCGTGGCAAGGGGATGCCGCGCCTGCAGAGTTCGTCCAAGGGCGACCTCATGGTGCGCGTCCAGGTGGAGGTGCCGACGAATCTGACGGCTGACCAGAAGGAGAAGCTGAAGGCGTTCAGCGAATCCTGCGGGGGAGCCAACGAACCCATGGCGGAGTCGTTCTTTGAGAAGGCCCGCCGTTTCTTTTCCTGACGCCAGTCTCCTGAATTCATCCCCGTTGCTGCCATGTTCGATGTCTTCCATAGCCTTGCCGATTTTTCGTGGATCCGCGACAGTTCCGCATGGGTCGGGCTCATCACCCTGATCGTTCTCGAGGTGGTGCTCGGGATCGATAACATCGTCTTCATTTCCATCCTCACGGGGAAACTTCCGGCAGCCGACCGCGAGAAAGCCCGCCGCAAGGGACTCATTCTCGCGGTGATTCCCCGCATCGTTTTCCTCCTCCTGCTCGGGGTCATTCTCGGCATGCGCGAGCCTCTCTTCAGTATCCCATGGCCCTTCGGAACCGGCACCGCAGCCGGCGGGCATGGTTCGGCTCACATCACGGAAACCGGCAGGCTGGCCCTGACCGGTCAGGACCTCGTCCTGCTTGCGGGTGGTCTCTTTCTCATCGTTCAGGCCGTCCGGGAAATTCACCACAAACTGGAAGGCGGCACGGACGGACAGTCGGGCAAGGAGGGTGCCCGGGGCTCGGCGATGACTCAGGTGATGATCCAGATCATGTTCATGAATGTGATCTTCAGCCTGGATTCCATCATCACCGCGGTGGGCATGGTCAAACAGGTCCCGGTCATGGTCATTGCCGTGCTGGTCAGTACTCTCATCATGATGCTGACCGTCAATACGGTCAGCAATTTCGTGGAGCGGCATCCGACCGTCAAGATCCTCGCGCTTTCCTTCCTCCTGCTCATCGGCACCAATCTGCTCGCGGAAGCGGCCCACTATCATATTCCCAAGGGCTATGTTTACTTTGCGATGGCCTTCTCGGTCTTCGTGGAAACACTCAACATCAAAGCCTCGGCCCGCCGCAATCCCCATCCGGTGCAGCTCAACCCACCGGCCTGAAGCCGTGTCAGAAGGCCGCGGGCTTCAGAGTACGGCGTCCGGCAGGTTGGACGCCTTCAACGTACGGCGTCCGGCAGGTTGGACGCCTTCAACGTACGGCGTCCGGCAGGTTGGACGCCTTCAACGTACGGCGTCCGGCAGGTTGGACGCCTTCAA
>JBIICE010000265.1:0-4959 GCA_044239025.1 Verrucomicrobiales bacterium | reverse complement strand
CACGCAGCTGCAGCGCTGGCTCGGACCGTCCCTCAATCTCGGCCCAAATCCACGTCAGTTCACCGGCACACCGATCAGACTCGTGGCCACCGCCACCGGTTATCTGGTCGTGACCCAGCTCGATGGCGCTCCCCGCTTTGTCCTGACCGATGCCGATTTCGCCCCCGTCTTCCTTTCCCCGGTAAAACCCGCGGCTCCGGGGTCGCTTACCAGTGGCTCGCGCACGGATCGATCGGTCGATCTGGCATGGACCGACCTTTCCGATAATGAGACTGGTTTCCGTGCGGAGTACCGGGTGTCGGGATCTGGCGGCGCGTGGCTGACGGGAGCCACGGCTGTGGCGGGTGCGACGAGGGCCACGGTATCGGGCCTGACGCACAGCACGCTCTATGAATTCCGCGTGCTGGCGCTGGCCGGTGCGCTGGTTTCCGATCCGAGCGCCAGCTGGACGGTGCCGACGCTTGACGTGCCGGATCAACCAATCGGTGAACCCTACAATCTGGTGGCGACCCGGGTGTCGCACAATTCGGTTACCATTTCCTGGAAGGACAATGCCAATAATGAGACTGGTTTCCGCGTGCTGCGGAGGACGACGCCCACGGGCACGGACACCGTCTTTCCGGTCGGACCCAACACCACCAGCTACACGAGCAGCGGACTGACGGCGAATACCCAATACTACTACCGCGTCCAGGTGAACCGCGGCCTCACCCTCGGCGATATGTCGGCCCAACTCGGGGTGAACACCCTGTCCTTCGCTTCGGCTCCGAGTTTTCCGAGTCAGCTCACGGCCACGGAGGTCACCAGCGAAAAGGTCACTCTCACGTGGAGGGATAATTCCACCAATGAAGACAGCTTTGCGGTCGATCGCCTCACGGGAACCACATGGACCACGCTGCAGACATTCCCCTTCAACACGACGTCAGCGACCATCACGACCCTTGAACCGGGGATTGATCACACGCTGCGGGTCCGCGCGATCAATACCATAGGAACCACGGAATCGAATCCCGTGACCGTGAAGCCTCCGGCCGTCGGGGGGATTTTCCTTGATCTGGCGCACCGTGCCGGAAATGTGCAGTACCTCGCGTTCAATGGTCCATTCCGGATTGAACGCTACGACCTTGCGACGCGGCAATGGCTGACGCCGGTGGCCATGCAGGCGGCCCCCACGGCACTGTGGGCCGACGGTGCCGGTATTTATGCCGCTGAAGACCGCGACCTCGTCCGCTGGAACCCTGATGGCACCGGGCGGCAGATCCTCACGTCGCGCGCCAGCCAGATCAGCAGCATCTTCACGACGGGCGAGGTGCTTGGCATCTACGATGGAACGGTGCGCACGTACCATCGCAGCACGGGCGTCGCCCTCAGCAGCTTCTCGGTGACGGCGGGCTTCTCCGGGCCGAGTGTGAACCCGGTCAATGGCCGCGTCTTCTACCGCGGGCCTGGCAGCAGCGCATCGACCATTCATTACTTCGACCTCGCCCCCGATGGAACGCGGACGGCCAGCGGATCGGGCTCGACCTCCGGTAACATCATCAATACCTTCTTCACCTGGGCCTTCCCGGACGGAACGAGGGTCATTGATGAATCGGGTACGATCTACGGGGCGCGGTCGCTTGCGAATGTGAATCGGCTTACGGGTAATGGTTTCGTGGACGTGACGTTCCGCGGGGGCGACCTGCCGATCGTGCTGCGGAATGGTCAGGTGGTGTCGTTCCGCAATAACATGATCCAGAATGGTGCGGTCACGCTCGCTTCCACGCAGCCGCGGAAACTGGCGGTCAGCGGCAGCGATGTCCTCGTGTTTGCGGCATCGGGATCGTCGCCGAATGGCATGGTCATCGAAGTCGTGCCTTTCGCTCAGTTGTTCGTGCCGGAGCCGGGCCAGCCGATTGATCCGGTCGGGCTCCCGTATGAGCCGCACGATATCTTTGTCGATCGCGACGGTGCCCTGCGCATTCTGAGCCGGGCGCACCTCAGTCTGTTCCGGTGGTCGCCCACCGAGCGGAAGTATACGGGATCGCAGCAACTGGGCACGGTGCCGAACTGGCTGGCGTACGATGCGGCCAACGACCGTCTGCACTTCAGCGACGGGGGGCGGGAGATCTGGAAGTTTGCGCTGAATGCAGCGGCACCCGAGCCCTTTGTGACTTTGCCGGGTCAGGTTCAGGGCCTCGCCATGGCGGGCGATTTCCTGTTCGCTGCCGACCCGAGCGGGGCATGGGCCACGCATTACCTCTACAATGCGGCCGGTGAAAAGGTGGCGTCACGCGACTGGAATTATCTCTCGGAACACTACACCTGGGATCCGGCCCGGCGCAGAATGTATTTCTACCGGAACCAGAGCCCCAGCGATCTGCATTTTGAAACCATCGGCACCAATGGTCAGATCGGGGCGGTCGGCGAAACCCCGTATCATGGGCAGTACGATTTCACGGGCCCGATCCGTGCCAGCGGGAATGGAGATCTCGTCATGATCGGCAGCGGTGCGATTTTCCGCAGCAGTGACATGTCGGCCGTGCGGGAGCTGGGGATCCGGCCCGTCGACATGCGCTGGCATGGCGGGCAGCTCATCACACTCGAGAACGAAGCGATGGGAGTTACCCGGGTGCAGCGTTGGTCGGGCTCATGGGTACGCGAGCGGACGGCCATCGTTTCCGGTAGTCCCTGGCGCGTGGTGCCCGGACCGGACGGCGGAATCGTCGTGGTCACCGCAGACTCGAACGGAGCCCCGCGGTTTCATCTGCTCAGTGCCGACCTTGAGGTGCTCGCGGACTCGGAAACGGCGACGCTCAGCCCGACCACGGTGCGCACGCCGGAATCCCGGCGCCTTGACTACGGAGCCGAGACGGAACTGGAAGCCCTCGCGCTTGGTAAGCATCCCCTGCAGTACCGCTGGTTCCGGAATGGCAAGGAAATCGAAGGTGCCACCGGCAGCCGCCTCCGCATCACGAAGGCCGGATCGCTTGACGCCGGGACCTACGAAGTCCGTGTGTCCGATGGAACCACCGAGGTGGTCGTTGGGAATATTCAGGTCGCGGTGGGTCCGATACTTCCCGCACCGATGGCGTCCGGCAGTGTCCTCGTGAGCGGCGGCGGGATGATCCGGGAATACGCAGACCCTGCCTCCAGTGCCATCCGGCAGTCCATCACGGTGCCATATTCTCCCGGAAGTCCCTTCGGGGTTCCCGCGAAGGTTTCGGGCGTGGTCTCCGACCGCTTCGGACGGATGCACGTTCTCAATCACGATCACCTTGGTGGTTCGCTGGTGTATCTGAGCAGCTACGATCCCGGATTGCCGGGCTGGAAGCATCGGGCGCTGCCGGGAGTCCGCACCGTGACGAATTGGAGTGAAGGAGACCTTTGCCTGTCCGGCGACTGGGCGGTCATGAACCGCGGACGGCTCCACACCCTCAGCGGCGAATGGCGTCCGTTCACTGGCGACTGGCTCCCGGCGCGGGTCGCCACAGGCCCCGGCGGAGTCATATTCGGGATGACGGCGGAAGGTTCGGTGCGCGCCTTCAATGGAGCCACGGAAACGTGGGGCGCTCCCGTCACGCTCCAGGCGACCGGTTCGCATCAGGCCTTCGCGGTCGGCGGCGACGGCAGATTCTACACGTTCCTGCAGGGCGCGTTCCGTTCGTTCGAGCCCGATGGCAGAGTGATCCGCACGTTCAATCCGGCCGCCGCACTGACGCTGCAGAATCTGGCAGTGGGCGGCATTCTTGGTCAGCAGATGGTGGGCGGTGCGGCCAATGCCACCAGCTTCTCGCTCACGCAGACGGGACTGCTTTCGGAGAGCCGGACCTCGGCACAGAACCCGACCACGCTTCCTGGTTACTTTGTGGCATTCTCTTTGCCCGTGACCGAGCCGAAGCCTGCCTTCGTGGAGACGGCGGCTCCTGCGGCCACGGAGGATATCGCGTGGTCATGGAAACCGGAAGTCACGCATCCGGATCCCGATGCCGTGCTCACGGTCGAGGCGGTTTCCCTTCCGTCGTGGATGAGCTTCGCCAATGGGGTGCTCAGCGGCACCGCGGCGCAGGCCAATACGGGCAGCGCTCCCGTGCAGTTGCGCGTTTCCGATAACTCAGGACGTCAGACCGTGTGGTCGCTCACGATCCCGGTGATTGAAGTGAATGACGCGCCCGTCGCGGCGGCCCCGCTTGCGCTCGTGCGCGATGAAGACGCGGCCGATGAAGAAATCGATCTGCGTCCGCTCGTGACCGACGAAGAAACTCTCACCCTCGCCTGGTCGCTCGTCAGCAATACCGGGAACGTGGTGGCGGCGGACATCGCAGGCGACCGACTCCGCGTGCGCTACCTCCCCAATGCCAATGGCGAAGCGCGCCTCACGGTGCGCGGAACCGACGTCGGCGGACTCTCGGCCGATGCCCTCGTAATCCTCACGGTCAATCCGGTCAACGACGCGCCGACGGGATCGCTGCCGCCGCTCACGATTGATGAAGACGCGGCTCCGTTCGCGATCGATCTGACGGCATTCTTTGCGGACATTGAATCGCCGGATGCCGCGCTCACGTTCACGGCAGTTTCGTCGCGGCCGGACATCGTGGCGGTCAATGTCGTGGCTGGTCAGCTGCAGCTGGTTCCGCAGCGGAATGCCAACGGTGTCCTCACGGTAACGGTGCGCTGCGCCGATCCGGAGGGCTTGTTCGTCGATGCGCCGTTTGTTCTCACGGTCAATCCAGTGAATGACGCGCCGACGGGATCGCTGCCGCCGCTCACCATCGATGAAGATGCGGCTCCGTTCGCGATCGATCTGACGGCATTCTTTGCGGACATTGAATCGGCGGATGCCGCGCTCACGTTCACGGCAGTGTCTTCGCGGCCGGACATCGTGGCGGTCAATGTCGTGGCTGGTCAGCTGCAGCTGGTTCCGCAGCGGAATGCCAACGGTGTCCTCACGGTGACGGTGCGCTGCGCCGATCCGGAGGG
>JBIICE010000264.1:0-4963 GCA_044239025.1 Verrucomicrobiales bacterium | reverse complement strand
GTTCGACGGCTTTGCCGCCGCCGGGCATGGTGAATTCCTCCGAAAGGACGACATGGTTGGCCTGGTTGGCATTGTTCTGGCGCAGGGTGCGGGCGGCTTCATCGGCGACCCATGCGGTCGGGATGGGAACCGTGGAGACGACCGTGCGGGCCGGGGAAAGCGCTTCGTTGGTCCCGAAGACAATGGGGGTGCGGACGTTGAAGGTCGTGGTGCAGGCGGCGTCGGCGGCATCGCGGAGCGTCACGCGCATGAGTCCGTTTTCCGTGTTGGCGATCGGGACGCCGGCTACGTTGTGGGCGGAGCCGTAGGGTCCGCTGACGAGACCGGCGAGACCGGCAGGCGCGGTGGAGATCCAGCCGAGCGGGCTGAGGGGGCCGGTGCCGGTGACGGTGGCTGCGAAGGAGACGGTGTCATCCGAGGGGTCGGCGAGGTTGCTGCCCGGGCTGCGGGTCCCCGGAGCGGCGGAGCCATTGATCGAGCAGACGGGCGCGCCACCGGCGGCAGCCCTGAAGTTATCGATGTGGTAGGAAGCGTCCGTTCCGGTGGAATTCTGGTCGGCCCAGAGGACATGGAAGCTGGCCCCGGCAGCCAGCGGGGCGGGCAGGCTGATGACGGCGCTGACCGCTTCCGGGGCGTCGTAGGTGCCCGTCGTATCCTTGCTCAGGGAAGGAAGGGGCTGCCACGAACCCGGTGTGCCGGTGACGCTCCAGAAGGCGCGCAGCCCTTTGATGGTCTCCGATGCGGTGTCGGTCGCCTTTGAGTAATCGTAGCTGACCGTCACGGTGCTCAGGGGGGCCGCCGTACCGTTGGAAACGGTGGCCATGAGGAGGATGTAGTCGTTACCGGTCGGGCGGGTCTGCAGGAATGTGGTGCTGTTGGCGTTGACTCCGGTGTTGAAGCGCGCGATGGCACTGGCGCTGGGGGGGAAGGTTCCAGAGGAGCCCAGTGCGGTCGCAATGGCGGTGGCGTTGGCGGCCGCGATGACCTTGGCATCGAAGGCAGCGGCGTCGAGGATGGTGCCATCGGTCGCTGTGCCGACCGCAACAGTACTGAAGTCGGCGACCGCGGGAACGGCGGGAAAGTCATACACCGTGGGCGGTTCCGTGATGTTGACGGCTGCGTGGGCGTTCGGGAGCGAGAGCAGGGCCGCGAGGGGAGCCCATGAGAGGGCGAGTCGGGATGGCTTCATGGATGGTTTCATGGATGGTTCGGGGATGTGTTTGGTTGGAACGGATCAGGAGGTGTGCGGTAAGCGGACCGGGCCCGTGCGGGCATGCCGGAGAGGTCACGGTGGCGTCCGGGAGATGCTGGGGGCAGGGGACAGCCTCAGATCCGGAACACGCTCCCGCAACGAACCTTGAAAAAAAGGGAAGACAAATGAAAAGGCGATACGCGCAACGTCATGAAGATTTCATCAGGGGTTCAGGATGGGCGTGGATGCGGGCCTTGCAGAGGCCGGCGGGCCGGAGGAAGGCGTGGGCATGAAACGATGGATGATGCTTTCCACGATGGTGCTGGCTCTTTCCGGAAGCGCTCTGGCGCAGAAGCCGGAGAGTGTGCGGGAACCCGACGAGACAATTCCGCTGTGGGCTGGGGAGTCTCGGGGTGGCAAGCCCCCCGGGGAATGGCAGGCCACCGGAGCCGAGGTACGGGAAGAGAATCCGCACATGGGTGGCATTGTGGCGCTCAAGAATGTGGGCGAGGCGTCGCTCGCGTACTTCCGTCCAGCGGCTGCCGGGCGGGATCAGGCTGTCGTCATCTGTCCGGGTGGGGCGTATCATCTGCTCGCGTGGGATCTGGAGGGAACGGAAGTGGCGGCATGGCTGAGCGGGCAGGGGGTGCACGCGTTTGTGCTCAAGTACCGACTGCCGCGGGCGGGCGATGCGGACAGGCATGTGGCCGCGCTCGAGGATGCGCAGCGGGCTGTGAGTCTGGTGCGGCACGGAGCGGCGGGGCGCGGCATTGCGTCCGACCGGATCGGCATCATGGGATTCTCCGCGGGTGGGCATCTCGCGGCGCTGACGGCTGACCGCGGGGCCGGGCGGAGTTATGAGGCGGCCGATGAGATTGATGCGGCGTCGTGCCGACCGGATTTTGCGGCCCTTGTGTATCCGGCGTATCTGCTGGCGGATCAGAATGCTCCGGGGAACGCCGGAGTGAGGGATGCGGAAGGCGGAGCGACCGGGATGAGTGCCCTGTTCCGGGTGGCGGCGGGGTCGCCTCCGGTCTTCATGGTGCATGCCGTGGACGATCCCGTGCCGGTGGCGAACTGCACCGCGTATCTGCTGGCCCTGAAGTCGCGGGGGATTCCTGCGGAACTGCACGTTTACCCCGATGGCGGGCATGGCTATGGCCTGCGCTCGAAACTTTCCGTGCGCACGTGGCCGGATCGGATGAGCGAGTGGCTGGGGCGGGTGCCGCGGGCAGCCACAGCGGGGGCTCCGCCCGCATCGAAAGACGGTCAGTAGCGCGGAACGGCCGGGTCCACGGTTTCGGACCACAGATCGATGCCGCCGGCCATGCTCCATGTCCGTGGGAAGCCGCGCGAGCGGAGCCATTCCGCGGCGCGGGCGCTGCGCATGCCGTGGTGGCAGTGGATCACGATGGATTCTTCCGGGTTGGTGAAGCGGTTCGCGGCGGATTCGGCGAACGAAGAGAGCGGGACCAGTTCGGCTCCGGCGATGCGGCAGAGTTGCCATTCATCGGGCTCGCGGCAGTCGATCAGGCGGAAAGCAACGTTGCTGGCGCGGAGGTCCCCGACTTCGGCGGGCGTGATTTCGAGTTCGGTTTCCGGGGGAAAGTTCATGGGGGGATGTGGGCTGGGGTGCCGGGCGCTGTCAAGAAAGCAGGGTTCGCGGCAGGCCGGGCGCTTGCAGGGACCGCGCGACCGGTCATGGAATGACGGGAAAACGATGCGAGCACTGCTTTTTGATTTTGATGGACTCGTGGTGGATACCGAGACGGCGATCTACCATGCGTGGCGCGAGCTTTACGAAGACCACGGGCAGGAATTGCCATTGCCGGTTTACGTCCAGTGCGTCGGCAGCACCTTCGGGCAGTACGACCCCATGGCCGAGCTGGAAAGGCTCACCGGAGGTCCGGTGGCATGGGATCAGGTACTGGCAAAAAAAGAAGCGCGCATTCACGAACTGCAGGCCGGACTGGACACCATGCCCGGGGTGCGGGAACTGCTGGAGCACGCGGAACGGGAAGGCATTCCCTGTGCCGTGGCGTCGAGCAGTCAGCGCAGCCACGTGTCGCGCTGGCTGCGGCGGACCGGACTCGAGGGTGCCTTTGCGGCGGTGCTGACGCGCGATGACGTGGCGCGGGCCAAACCGTTTCCCGATTTGTTTCTGGGTGCGTCGGCCGCCCTTGGAGTGCAGCCGCGCGAGGCGCTTGTGCTGGAGGATTCGCGCAACGGGTTGCGGGCGGCACTCGCGGCCGGCGTTCCCTGCGTGGTGGTGCCGTCCCCGGTGACGCGGGGATCCGATTTTGCCGGGGCGGCGGCCATTCTGGAAACGCTGCACGAGGTCACGCCCGGCGTGCTCGCCTCGATCCACCGTTCCGTTCCCGATTGAGCTTGCCAGCGCGGTCCGTGTCGGTAACACATTCCGCGATTATCCGATGAGAGTGAAGCACCAGCAGCAATGACTGATCCCCGGCATGAGAGGGCGCTGGTCAGCGTCCGTGCCGCGGTCCGGGAGAAGGCGAGAGTGAACGTGTTTGCGCGTTCGCACCGGATGGTTGCGGGCGAATCGCTCAGTTTTGACCGTGAGGATGCGGTGCCGTCGGGCTTGGAGCACCTCCTGACCGCGGTGGCGTCCGATCTGGTGGCTGGCTTTGCACGGCTGGCGCGGAAGCGGCGGATTCTGATCGATGGCCTTGAGGCGTCGCTGCAGGCCGAGGTGGACGGGGCCCTCGTGTGGCTCGGGGTGGTGGGCGAGAGCGGGGAACCGCGGCTGACCGCGGTGAGCGGGACTTTGTATGTTTCCAGTCCGGCCGGGGAGGCGGTCCTCGGAGAATTGTGGCGCGATGTCCAGGCGCAGGCACCGTTGTGTGCTGCCCTCGCGGGGAACGTGAGGATGGATGTGCGGCTGGCGATCACTTCCTGAAGCAAACCCCAACGAAACAACAATCCCATGCATGCATTGACCGAAGAAGAATCCGCCGTGGTGCTCCGGGCCCGCGAAATCGCCGGGGAAGTACTGGCTCCCCATGCGTCCTCAGTTGACGCCGAGGGCCGGTTTCCGGTGGAAGCCATGGCGGCGCTCGCCGCTGATGGATTTTATGGCCTGACAATCCCGACCGAATTCGGCGGCATGGGGCAGGGACTGGGCGTCGTCGCGGCCGTGCTCGATGAACTGGCGCAGCGCTGTGCCTCCACCGCAATGATCTACATGATGCACTTGTCCGGAGTGCAGTGCCTGCTCGCCGAGCCCGAAAAAATGGGAAGCCATCTGCGGGAAGCCGCCGAGGGACGCCATCTGACCACCCTGGCCTTTTCCGAGAGCGGCAGCCGCAGTCAGTTCTGGGCACCCGTTTCCCGGCTCGTGGCCGGACAGAACGGAATGGTCAGTCTCACGGCGCGCAAGAGCTGGGTGACCAGTGCCGGCATTGCCGACAGCATCGTGGCTAGTGCGGGATCGCTCGATGGCAAGGGCGCGAGCGTGCTCCTGCTCCTGCAGAACGACGAAGGCCTCGCCGTGGCCGGCGGATGGGACAGCCTCGGCATGCGCGGCAACCAGAGCAATCCCATGAGCCTGCAGTCGGTCGAACTGCCGCTCGCCGAGCGGCTCATCGGTGCCGAAGGTCAGGGAGCCGACATCATGCTCGGTCGGGCGCTGCCGGTCTTTCTGATCTGTCAGGGGGCGATCGGAGCCGGGCTCGCGGAAGCCGCCTATGCGGCGGCACGCCGGCACATCATGGGTCATGGCTTTGAACACACCGGGACGGGGCTGCGCGA
>JBIICE010000263.1:0-4980 GCA_044239025.1 Verrucomicrobiales bacterium | reverse complement strand
GCAGCTGGGGACTGGCGGTGCTCAGTGCGCCGCTGCTGGCGACGGTCGGCAGCACCTTCGGGGCGGGCCCGGGCTTCTATGTGCGCAGTCTGGCGGTGTATCCTTTGTTTCTGGTGCTGCCGGCCATGGTGGCGGCCCTGCTCGTGATCGGACTGGTGCGCTGGTGGGGACCGTTTCTGCGGGCCCTCGTGACGGCTGCCGCCGGTGCCCTGCTGGTTTCGCTCGTTCTGGGATGGCGGCGGGCCCCGGATTTCGATCACATTGCGGCAACCACCGGGATCAAGAATGCCTTCGCGAGCGTCATGGGCTACACCGAGGCGAGCATGAGCCGCTTTCTGCCGAGTGCCTGGATGGCCGAGCAGATTCTCCTGTGGGCGCGGGGCTTCGAGGCCCGGGGAACTTTCTTCGGTCTGCTGCTCGCCAGCTGGGTGCTGCTGACCGGATGGATCTGTCTGGTCGTCGCCAGCCCGGCGACCTACCGGGCATGGAATCTGAGTCAGGGCCGCCGGGTGGGGCGCGTGCGGCGAAGGGTTTCCCTGGGAAGTGCCAACGCGGCCTTTGCTCCCGGCTGGACGCGCTGGCTGCCGTTCGTGGGGCGCGATACCGCGGCCCTCATCCGCAAGGACCTGCGGGAATTCGGGCGCGATCCCGCGCAGTGGATTCCCTGCGCCGTGGTTTTTGCCATGCTGCTCGTCTACGCGGCAAATCTGAACCGGGCCATGGACAGCGATCCCGACCGTCCCTACTTCCGGCTCATGCTCAGCAGCCTGAACTTCGGCGTCTGCGGTCTGACGCTGTCGACGCTGACCACGCGCTTCGTCTTCCCGATGTTCAGCCTGGAAGGCCGCCGTCTCTGGATCCTCGGCATGTCGCCCGTCGGCCTCGCACGGGTCTTCCAGCTCAAGCTGCTCCTCTTCGGTGGCATCCTCGCCATGGCCACCGCCACCCTCATGCTCGTGTCCGGCCTGCGCCTCGGGATGAAACCAGGCGAAATGCTCCATTACTGCGGAGCCATCGTGCTCATGAGCGGTGGACTCACCACCCTCGCGCTCAGCCTCGGCGTCCTCTTCCCCAATTTCCATGACCCCAGTCCGGCCCGCATCGTCTCCGGATTCGGCGGCACCCTCTGCCTCATTCTCAATTTCCTCTACATCATCGCCTTCCTGCCTCTCTTCATCTGGCCGGGATTCCGCGCCGTCCGCCCTTCGGGCCACACCGGACAGGAATGGTTCCTCCTCGCTTCCGCCGCCGCCCTCGTCGCCCTCACCTCCCTCACCGCAGGGCTCCCGGCATTTTTTGCGCTGAGAAAGATAAAAAAACTGGAATTTTTAGGAAATGTGTAATATAAAGGAATGCGGGGCGATTGACAAACGGGTCGCTCCAGCCATGCCTAACTCATTTCCTCGTCATGTCATCCAATCAACGTCGTCCATCGGATCGGGAAAAAGCAGCGGAACTGCAGCGTCGGCTGCGTGAAGTACAGGCGCGTGAGGCGCAGTTGACCGAGAAGCTGCACCAGTTGCACGTGGCGATTCCGATGGAGGGGGCGCGCACGGTGTTTCCGTCCCGGACGCGATCCGGGACGATTCCTTCGGATGAGGACCATGGGGGCCGTCATCCGCGCACGAGGTATCAGCGGAGTCTGGAGAACAAGGCGCGGTCGGGCCAGGCGCTTGCGGCGTTCGGGCTGATCGTGCTGGCGGTACTGCTGGTGATCTGGCTGTTTCACCAGCTCAAGAACACCGGAGTGATCTGAAGCGCGGTGGATCAGTAGCAACCGCCATAGCCGTGCCCGTAGCCGTAGCCGTGCCCGTAACGGTTCCAGCCGCCGCCGTAGCCACCCCAGCCTTGACGGTGGTAACCTCCCCAGTAGCCACCGCCCCAACCCCATGCGGGAGCAGGACGGACCACGACCGCAGGGGGGGCGACAACCACCGGGGGCGCGCAGTAGCCGGGAGTGACGGCGGCTGGGGGGCAGTAGCCGTAATCGTAGTAGCAGCTGCTGAGGAGCATGGCCGGGGCGATGGCGAGGAGGAGGCGGAGGGGGAAGAGTCTCGATTTCATGGTCGGGTTGCTGTGGAGGTGAGACGCGCGGACTCTGCAGCTATTCAACGGGAGCGGAGAGAATTTTCCGCGTGGTGCGGGGAGGGGGATCATCGGTGAGGGGATTGACCCTCTGGGGGGTGCTGGCGCGGGCCGCGTGGCTGGACCGTTTGCCGGTGGAGCTGAGGAATTCCGTGCTGGCGCTTTACGGGGCCCGTCTTGTGTTCGGGATCCGGCGTGCGGTGGTCGGTTCGGTGGTGCAGATCGAAGCCCAGGTGGCGACGCGGGACCGGGGGGACTGCGCGGTTTTCGTGGAGGTGAGCGGATTCGGGCTCGAGCGCTTCGAGACTTCGTGCCATTGTCCGGTGGGGCGCAACTGCAAGCATGCTTTTGCAGCGGTGCTGGCGGCGGTGAACCGAAGCTACCTGCCGCGGAGCGATCTGCCGCAGCCGCGCGAGGGAGAGGTCTTCCTGTCGGAGGAAGCGCTGCGGGTGGTCATGGGCGGAGCCCCGTCCGGCGGTCCGGAATCGCCACCCGGCGAGCCGCGGCCGGTCCTGCGGCTGTTTGCGGAGTATCCCTTCGTCGGCTACGTCGGTTGGTACAGTGGCATTCCCTTCGGCGAAACCGTGCGCATGGCGGAACTGTCGTTCCATTACGCAGAAGCACCGGGCGAACGGTTCCCTCTCGGTCTCGGGGCGCGGGAACAGGGAGGCTGGAGCCGGGACACCGCCGCCGAGCGCGAGGCGGCACGGCAGCTGGAATCGGCTGGACTGGTGCGCTGCGGGGAAGTGCTCAGCTATTCTCTGAAGACGGGGCTGCGCGACGCCTTTCTCCATCATCCTCATGCCATGGATGAGGGACCGTGGGTGACCTTTCTGATGGAGCGGGTGCCGCGGCTCCGGGAGATGGGCTGGGAAGTGGAAATGGACGCAACCTTCCAGCTTGCCGTGGTGCCGCCCGAGCATTTCTACGAGGACTTTCTGGAGACCGGACGGCCCGAGTGGTTTGCAGCAGAGATCGGCTTCGAGTCCGGTGGGCGGCGCTATTCATTGCTGCCGCTGCTGCTCAAGTTCATGGAAAAGCAGCCCGGGGTGCTGGATCTCGCGCGGCTGGCCTCCATGGGCGAGGCTCCCGTGATGGTTCCCATGGAAGATGGCGGCGGCGTCGTGCCGGTTCCGGCCGCCCGGCTGCACCGCATGCTCAGCAGTCTGACCGAACTGTCGTCCGGCAATCCAAGGGTGCTGACGCAGGGACGGCTGCCCGTGCACCGTCTGCGGGCCGCCGCGCTGGCCGCCCGTCCGGACGACGACCCCGCCGTGTTCCGTCATGCGGCCGGCCGCCTCCGTGCCCTCGTCGACGCCCTCCGTTCCGGGACCCCGGAAGCCGATCCGCCCGCCGGACTCAAGGCCGCGCTGCGCCCCTACCAGCAGGCCGGCTGGCGCTGGCTCCGGTTCCTCGCGCAGCATGAACTCGGCGGAGTCCTCGCCGACGACATGGGCCTCGGCAAAACCGTGCAGACCCTCGCCATGATGCAGTCGGGCCGCGAATCCGCACCCGCCAGCCGCGCCTCGCTGATTGTCTGTCCCACGAGCCTCGTGAGCAACTGGCGGAATGAAGCACGCCGCTTCTGCCCCGGTCTCCGCGTCATGCTGCATCACGGGGCAGGGAGAACCGACAGCGCCGACCGGCTCGGTTCAGCCGATCTGGTGATCACTTCCTATCCGATTCTGCTGAGGGATGCGGCCCTGCTCTCCAGCGTTGCCTTCGAGGTCGTGGTGCTCGACGAGGCCCAGCACATCAAGAACCCGAGGACCCAGGTCGCCCTCGCAGCCTGTGCACTGCAGGCGCAGGCGCGCTTCTGCCTGACCGGTACGCCCATGGAAAACCATCTCGGGGAACTGTGGTCGCTTTTCCAGTTCGCACTGCCTGGATTTCTGGGCAGCCGCGAGCAGTTCAACACGGTCTACCGGACACCCATCGAGAAGCATGGAGACGAGGCGCGCCGGGAGGCCCTCGCCCAGCGGATGGCGCCCGTGTTTCTGCGCCGCACCAAGCAGGAAGTGCTGGGTGAACTGCCCCCGAAAATCGAAACCGTGCAGCGCATTCCCCTGTCGCCGGAGCAGGCCGACCTCTACGAAAGCGTCCGCGCCGCCATGGACCGCAGAATCCACGAGGAAATCGACCGCTGCGGACTGGCCCGCAGCCGCATCATGATCCTCGATGCCCTGCTGAAGCTGCGCCAGGTCTGCTGTCATCCCGCCCTGCTCAAGGGGGTCACCGCTGGACAGCAGGCTCCCAGTGCCAAGCTCGATGCCCTCATGGAAACCGTCGAGGCCATGGCCGCGGCCGGGCGCCGCATGCTCGTCTTCAGCCAGTTCACCGAAATGCTGCGCCTCATCGCGGAGCGCCTCGATTCCGCCCGCCTGCCGTTCCTCATGCTCACAGGAGCCTCAAAAAACCGCGGTGCCCTCGTCGATTCCTTCCAGCACGGCTCCGTCCCAGTCTTCCTGATCTCCCTCAAGGCCGGTGGCACCGGACTCAATCTCACCGCCGCCGACACTGTCATCCACTACGATCCCTGGTGGAACCCAGCACCGGAAAACCAAGCCACCGACCGGGCCCACCGCATCGGTCAGCTGCAGACCGTTTTCGTGCACAAACTCATCGCCGAGGGCACCATCGAAGAACGCATCCTCGACCTTCAGGCCCGCAAGGCCGCCCTCGTCGCTTCCCTCCTCTCCGCCGCCCCGGAACGGCCCCTCGAACTCACCGCGGCCGATCTCGATTACCTCCTCGCCCCCGGTCCCTGAGGAGCCTGTTGAAGAACCCGACCCGGCCGCGGATCCTGAGGTTTAAGTGGTTGGAAGAGCGGCTGTGCCGTGGCCGAGGGGATGGAATCCCCTGCGGGCGGCGGGCCCTATTCCACAATGCTTCGTT
>JBIICE010000057.1:0-20005 GCA_044239025.1 Verrucomicrobiales bacterium | reverse complement strand
TCGATGCGCTGAGCTTCGGGCCGCAGACCACCGGAACCGCTCAGGGACGTCTGCCCGACGGCAGTGGCCCCATCCGCGATTTTCCGGGATCGGCCAGCCCTGGACAACCGAACGCCCTCGCCATCACAGACGTCGTCATCAGCCGCGTCTATCCCGGCATCCTCCTGCACAACCGCAGCAGCCTGCCTGTCGCCCTAGGCGGCTGGCAACTCGCTCATGACCCCGTGCGCGGCACACCCTTGACCTTCCCGGTGGAAACGCCGGATCTGGAGCCGGGAGCCACGCTGTCACTCGCGCCGGAGGCCCTCCCCTTTGCACTCGACGCCGTCCGCGGTGGCACGCTCGTTCTGACGCACAGCGGCACGCACCGGCTGCGCCAGCCGTATGGCCCCTCGGATGGATTCCCCTGGGGCCGCATTACCACAGCGGCGGGCGATGAATTCGTCCGGGTCATGACCACACCCGAAGCCCCTCTGAATGTCCCGGTGGTTGGCCCGATCGTCATCAGCGAGTTCTGCTATCACCCGCCCGCACTTCCGGGCGAGGACCGCGACCGGGAATTCGTGGAACTGCTCAACACCGGCGGCAGCGCTGTCGACCTCAGCGGCTGGATGCTCACGGGCGACGCTTCCCTGACACTACCTGAAGGAACCACGCTCGCTCCAGGGTCGCGGATCGTGCTCTGCGGCATCGAACCCGGAGCCTTCCGCAGACTCTTTGCCCTGCCGGAATCGTTCCCGGTCCTTGGTCCATGGTCGGGCGATCTTCCCAACAGCGGCGGCTCCATCGAACTTGTGCGCCGCCTCGCCCCCGTCACCACGGAAGGGCCGGATTTCGGTGTCCAGCCGCGCATCACGGTGGAATCGGTTCGGTACCGCGACGACTTCCCATGGCCCGCGGAAGCCGATGGCGCAGGGGCCACGGTCGTGCGCTCCCTTCCGGCAGGTTACGGCAACGAGGCCAGCCATTGGAATGCAGCGGCGGCATCACCCGGCGCTGCCGATTCGCCGAACCTTCCGCCGGCCATTGCCTTTGTGTCGCCGGGGCCGGCGGCTTCGCTTCCGGCAGGGCGACCGGTCGCGATCGAGGTGCATGCTGCGGACCCCGACGGCAGGGTCGCCGGTGTGGTCTTCTCCATCGATGGAGCCACCATCGGCGTCGACTCTGAACCACCGTTCCTGGCGGAGTGGTCGTCCGCGCTTCCCGGTGCCCGCCGCCTCACGGCCACGGCATGGGACCAGCGCATGGCCATCAGCAGCACGGAGATCAATGTGACCCTGACCAGCGATCCTCCGAGGGCAGCGGTCCTCTCGCCCGTTCCCGGCAGCCGGATCGCCAGCGGCAGTCCCCTCACGCTGGAAGCCGCCGCCTATGATCCGGAAGATCTCATCGATCGCGTGGAATTCCTCGTTGATGGCTCCATCGTGGCCACGGCCGCAGCGCCGCCATGGCGGGCCACATGGACACCGGAAGGAACGGGCCCGCGCCGCATCACCGCCCGCGTCACGGACGCATCGGGACTCAGCAGCACCTCGCCAGTCATTACGGTCACGGCAGCCGGACCCACAGGCGCGGACCCAATCATCGCGTGGCACGTTCCCGCAGGAACCACGGGCAATCAGGCCTACGCAGGCAGCCTCGGCATGGACTTCGACGCCGTCGCTTCCGTGGTCGTGACAAAACTCGGGGTCTTCGACAGTGGCGGCAATGGGCTCAGCAGCACCATCACGGCACAGCTCTGGCGGCTGACCCCTGCCCCTCAGTTGCTCGCCTCGCTCACGTTTTCCCCGACTTCGCCTGGTACCCTCGCAGCCGGATCCTCCAGCCGCTTCAAGCCGCTCACCACTCCGCTGACGCTCGCACCGGGTTCCTATGCCATGGTGGCCTACGGATACAGTGCCGCGGAACCGAACGGAAATTCCAGCGGCTCGCGTGGTGCCTGGTCGACGCGCGACGGCGGCGGACTGCTCCGCTTCACCGGCGGCGGCCGCTACGGAGAGGCCGCCCAGTTTCCGGCCACTGCCGATGGCGGTCCCGCGGACCGCTACGCAGCGGGCACCATGGAGATCATGACAGCGGACAGGGACGCCGATGGCCTTCCGGACGAATGGGAATCAGCCAATGGATTCGATCCAGCGAGCCACCGCGACGCCGCAGCGGACCCGGATGGCGATGGATTTCCCACGCTTGCCGAGTACGCGGCGGGAACGGACCCCCGACAGGCGGCCATGGCCCCATCGTGTGAACTGCTGCGCATGACCCAGGGAATGGCGACGATCCGCTTCCCGCTGCCAGCGCAGCGCCGCGCGGTCATCCAGTTCAGCCGTGAACTCATCTTCTGGGAAAATCTCGAGGAAATTCCGCCGGCTGCATTTCCCCGCACGCTGGAACGCCCGCTTCCCCTGCCCGCTCCCGGCGGCTACCTTCGTGTTCAATTTGCGCCCTGACTTCTCCCCTTTCCCCTATGCTGCCGACCCCTTTTTTCCGCTGGGCTGCCCTGACGGTCTGCCTCGCCCCGTGCCTGCCCGTCATGGCGCAGTTCAGCCTCTCGGAATTCCTCGCGGACAATACCAGTGGACTGCGCGATGCCGATGGCGACACGCCGGACTGGCTCGAACTGCTCAACGACAGTCCCGGCCCTGCCTCGACTGCCGGATGGTTCCTCACGGATGATGCCACCGACCTCCGCAAGTGGCCGCTGCCGGATGTCACGCTGAACGCCGGAGCCCGCCTCGTCGTCTTCTGCTCGGGCAAGGACCGTCGCCTTCCCGGCGCGGAACTGCACACTTCGTTCTCCCTCGATGCGGCCGGAGAATTTCTCGCGCTGGTCCGACCCGATGGCTCGACCGTCGCCACCCAGTTTGCACCTGCCTTTCCGAGGCAACGCCCGGACGTTTCCTACGGCATCGGACGCCGCGTCACGGATGACCTTCTCATCCAGCCCGGCAGCATGGCGCGATGGAGAATCCCCACGGCCAGCGACAGCGGTTCCCCATGGACCCGCCCGGAATTCGACGACTCGCCGTGGACCAGCCTTCAGGCGGCGGTCGGTTGGCAGACCACTCCCGGCGGCCCGCCTGCTCAGGCCTACTGGAGCTTTGATCAGGGACCCAACGACGCCGTTGCGGGCATCGCAGCCACCCTCAACGGACCAGCGTACAGCACGGCTTTCCCCACCGCCATCGGATCGGGCCAGTCGCTCGCCTTCAGCAGTACGGACGGCGATTACGTGAGCGCTCTGCTCAATGTCTCGGAAACGGCCTACACCTCGAGCTTCTGGTTCCGTACCACCAATCCCAACGCAGGCCTCATGGCGGTCACCGACGGGGAACTGGGCAGCGGTGGCAGCGACCGCCATGTCTTTCTTTCCGGCGGTAACATCCGCGCCCGCACATGGAGCAACGAAACCATCGGTTCCTCCGGAAAAGCCTATGCCAATGGTCAGTGGCATCACGTGGCTCATGTCTTCGGCGGTACCCAGGGTGGTCAGAAGATCTTCGTGAATGGCCAGCTCGTCGCGTCGGGCAGCAAGGCAGTCTCGGACTTCAATTGGCAGCAGCGCATCCAGCTCGGATTCTCGAACGATGCCGCCTCGCAGTACCTCACGGGGGAAATCGACGACGTGGGCTTCTTCGCGACGGCCCTCACCACGCCGCAGATCCAGACGCTCGCCGCCGGAACGTCGCCGCTCGCGCTCTCGGGTGTCACTCCCTACGTCCGCAGCAATACGCAGACCGGCATGGCCGGACAAAGCGCTGCCGCCTTCCTCCGCATTCCGTTCCAGATTGGCCGCAATCCGGCCACATGGGAAAAGCTCTCGCTCCGCATCCGTTACGGCGATGGCTTCGCGCTCTGGCTCAATGGATCGCCGGTTCTCCAGCGCAACGCTCCACCGAGTCCGGATCATCTCAGCCGGGCGCTCACGGACCGCCCGCTCGCGGACACCGTCCGTCAGGAATCGATCGACCTCTCGGCCTACCTGCCCCTTCTGCGCCAGGGTAGCAATGTGGCCGCCATCCTCGCGCTCACCCACAATCCGAGCGTCACGGATTTCCTCTGCGAGCCCGAACTCGCCGCCAGCGACATCGAGGAGAATTCGGCCCAGTTCATGACGACGCCCACGCCGGGCAGTACGAACGCGGAAGGTTCGGCGGGCTTCATCGAGGACCTCACGTTCTCGGCACGCCGGGGATGGTTCACGCAGCCGTTCAGCACTACCATGCGCTGCGCGACCCCGGACGCCACGATTGTCTACACCACCGATGGGTCGGCTCCTTCGCTCACCAATGGCACCAAGGTGACGCCAACAGCTCCCGGAGCCACACCGGAGGCCACTCTCAGCATCCAGACTACCACCATCCTGCGGGCATCGGCCTTCCGCAGCGGCTGGATCCCGTCGCCTCCGGATACGCAGTCGTATCTCTTCGCTTCCCGCGTCCGCACCCAGAGCGCCAGCCAGCCTGGCCTCCCCACCACATGGGCGGGGGGCGTCGCTGCGGACTACGGCGTCGATCCCAATGTCGTCAATTCCACCCGTCCAGGCTATTCGCTGGAGGATGCGCTCGCTTCGCTTCCCACCCTCAGCCTCTCGGGCGCTCCCGCGGATTTCTTCGGCAATCCCAACGGGGTCTACTACAACACGGGACAACGCGGCCTCGGCAGTGAAAAGGTCATCTCGGCGGAATTCTTCGACCCCTCCGGCGCATCACCCGCATGGCAGGTCGAAGCCGGTATCCGCAGCCATGGGAATTCCAGCCGCGACCACGGCTTCACCCCGAAACATCCCCTGAGACTCTACTTCCGGCGCGCGTACGGCGACGCCAAACTGAATGCGAGGGTCTTTCCGGATTCCCACATCACTGAATTCAATCGCCTCCTCCTCCGCGCGGCTTCCACGGACTCATGGCCGGTCGTCGATGGCCCGCCCCGCTGGGTCAATGAGAAGGCCACCTACATGCGCGATGCCTACATGCGGAAGTCCATGCGCGACCTCGGCCACCTCGCGGGCCATTCGCGCTACGTCCATCTCTTCCTCAATGGCCTCTACTGGGGCATGTATGAAATCACGGAACGCCCGGAAGAAGATTTCGCGGCAGCCTACCTCGGTGGCGCCCCGGACGAATACGATGTCATCAAGGACTTCGCGGAACTCGCCTCGGGGAACCTGACTTCGTGGAATCAGCTCATGACCCTTGCGAATTCGGGCACCGCCCTCGCAAACGATGCCGGATACTGGCTCGTCCAGGGCCGCAACCCGGATGGTTCCGCCCATGCCACTGCGGAACCGCTCCTCCACATGGCGAGCTTCATCGATTACATGATCCTCCACATCTCGGGCGGCGCGGAGGACTGGCCGAATCACAATTACTGGGCCTTCCGCCGCCGCGGGCCAGGCAGCGACGGATTCCACTTCATTCCATGGGATCAGGAAATCTCGAACGACAACACCACCCGCACCGGATCCCATATCTTCCCCAACATCTTCGAACAGGTCAACGCCGCCAATTCCCCGGCCATCCTCTACGACCGGCTCCGCCGCGGCCCGGCTTTCCGCCAGCGTTTCCGGGACCGCGTCCACGAACTCTACTTCAACAACGGTCCCCTCTCGCAGTCCGCCAACCGCGCCCGCTGGGCCTCGCTCCAGGGCGTCATCGACAAGGCCATTGTCGGAGAAAGCGCCCGCTGGGGCGACCGCCAGCAGACGCCTGCCTTCAAACGCGAAACCACGTGGCTCGCGGAAATGAACTTCATGCAGGCACCCACCACGGGCTTCTGGGACGTCATGTGGCCAAAACAAGTCCAGCGGTTCCGCAGCGTCTCCCTCTACCCAACTCTTTCCCAGCCCACGTTCTCCTTGCCATCGGGTCCGACCCCGCCGGGTTCGCCGCTCGCACTGAACAGCCCCACGGGCACGGTGTACTATACACTCGATGGCTCGGATCCGCGCGGTGCCAATGGCCAGCCGTCTGCGGCCGCCAGCGCTTTTTCCTCGGGCTCCACCACCACCGCGCTCATCGCACCCCAGAGTCTCTGGAAATACCTTGTGACACCAGTGGAACCGGAGCCGGCATGGAAGTCCCCGGATTTCGCGGACCACACATGGCCCTCCGGTCACGGACAACTCGGCTACGGCGATGGCGACGAGGCCACGGTCATCGGATTCGGTCCCTCGACCGCCAATCGCTACATGACAACCTACTTCCGGCGCGACTTCACGCTGCCGGATGGACCGGCTCCGACCGCGGCAAAGCTCCGACTGCTGCGCGACGACGGTGCGGTGGTCTACCTGAACGGTCTCGAGGTGTGGCGCACCAACCTCAATCCGACGGCTGTCATCACATGGTCGACGCCCTCGTCAACGGTCGCCGGCGGCCTGGACGAATCCTCCTTCTATTACGAAACGTCCCTCAATCCGATCCTGCTCCGGCCTGGCCGGAATACGGTCGCCGTGGAAGTCCACAATGCCTCGCCCAGCGACGACGACCTCAGCTTCGATCTCGCCATCGAAAGCACTGCACCGCAGAGCAACCCCGCCATCGTGCTCAACAGAACCCGCACGGTCCGCGCCCGCACGTTCCTCAATGGCGAATGGTCCGGGATGAACTCCGCATTCTATCAGGTCGATTCAGTGCCTCCCTCGCCCTCGAATCTCGTCATCAGCCGCATCCATTACCATCCCGCGGAACCGACCGCCGCAGCCGAAACCGCAGTATCCACGAACCGGGACGACTTTGAATTCATCGAACTCCTCAATGTGGGCCCGCAGACCATCGATCTCCCCGGCCTCGCCTTCACGGAGGGCATCTCGTTCTCGTTCACCGGCTCATCACCGCTCACCCAGCTCGTTCCCGGTGCCCGCATGCTCGTGGTCCGCAATGCCGCCGCATTCACGGCACGCTACGGACCCGGTCTTCCCATTGCCGGGGAATTCTCGGATGGCACTGGCCTCTCGAACAGTGGTGAATCCATCACGCTCGCCACGGGAACGGCCACCATCCGGAAATTCGCCTACGACGACGCCCTTCCATGGCCCGGCGAAGCCGATGGCTTCGGTCCCTGCCTCGTTCTCACGGCACCATCAGCCACCGCGGCTTCGGACGCATGGCACAGCAATGGCCTCAACTGGCACGCCGGACCAGGATCGCAACCAGGAGCCGCTCCCTCGCTTTCCTACACGCAATGGCTCGCTGCCAATCCATACCCGGACGACCCGGATGGCGACGGCCGCAATGCCCTCGCCGAATACGCCATGGGCTCTCTTCCTCTCGTCCCGGATGCCGCCCCCATACTTTCGGCTACCGCCACCCCGCATGGCACGGAAATCACGCTAACCAGAGCCATCGGTCCCCAGGTCAGCTTCCGCCTCGAATCCTCGCAGAATCTCTCGTCCTGGTCACCCGTGCCGGACGCCCCTGCCTCCCGCCTGTCCACGGGCACATCCGAAGTGATCACTTTCCTCGTTCCCACTGGTGCCGCACCCACTTTCTTCCGCGCCGTTTTCTCCGCGCCCTGATCAGTAACCGCAGGACCCTGCACCTGCCATCACAGCACCTGCAAAACGGGAGACGCGGAACATCACTTCGTCCGCCGGAGCCACCCTCTTGATCCGGAATCCCCGGACGGAGCCAACCGGAACATGGCAGAAACGCGACGCCGGACAAGCTGCTCGGCCATGGGGGAATCATGGCAGCGCGGTGCGGGAGCCGAACTCCCGCAGGCAATCCTGCAGGGCACTGCCGATTCCGGGCAGGATGCTTCCGGACCACCCGGAAGCATCCCACGGAATCACTTGCTGAAGTTCGGGTGATCAGGGTCGCCAGCGGACTCAAGGTAAGCGATCAGGTCGAGGATTTCTTCTTCGCTGAGCGTGTTGAGGAGGGCGGGCGGCATGAGGGAAGCCGGCGAGAATTCGCGCGACTTCGCATCTGCCTTGGCAACCGTGGCCGTGACCGACGGGTCGAATGGATTCGTCATGACGACCGCGGTGCTGTCGTTTTCCTGGCTGATGCGGCCGGCGACGGCACTGTCGTCCTTCATGGTGAATACCGTCATGCGGTACTGTTCGGAGACGACCTTTGACGGTTCAGTGATGGACTCGAGGAGGTCGCGGCGCTGGAAACGCGTCGCCACATTCGTGAGGTCGGGTCCGGCCGCGCCGCCCTGATCGCCGTGCCGGTGGCAGAGAATGCACTGGGCGGCCGCATACATGGCCTTGCCGCGCGCGAAGTCGCGTCCTTTGCCGGCCTTGTCCAGCAGCGGCACCAGTTCGGCAGTGGTCCAGTCCTTGACATGGGCCCGGGGTTCGGTCGGAATGACCAGATTGGATTTCACCTTGGTGAGATCGCCCATCGCGGCCAGTTCCTGCGGCGACATGCTCGCCTTGACCTCTTCGAGGGCATTGCGCACGAAGCCATCAAAGCTCGCCCCATTGTTGAAATTGACGCCGGCGTCCGTGAACCACTGCGTCACGTGCAGCGGATGCTGATTCGCCCGGGCGCCATTCCACCATGAGAGGTAATCGCGCCGCAGATTCTCGGTCCAGCCCGAACGGATGTTACGCAGTGCCACCACATAGTTCATCTGTTCTTCCTGCGTGGTCGCGGCCCGCAGCAGGGATACCGTCCGCGCCACCGCGTCCGGAGCCTCGAGCGCGAGCAGAATCGGAGCCAGTTCACGGTTCACGGCTTCCGATTTCGCCGGGTACAGGGCATTCACATCGGACAGCAACTGTTTCGCTGCATCGCCGCTGGGCACGCCTTGCCGCGCAATCGAAACCGCCATCACCCGCAGCTTGTTCAGCAACTGCGACTCGCTCAGGGATTCGTTCGGGAACGCCGCCAGCGACTTGATCATCGCGGCCTGACTGTCCGAAGCACCCAGCCTCGCGAGGGCCAGCAATGCCGTGAAGGCGGCATCCGGATTCTTCTCTTCAAGTGCACGCTGCTGCCACTCGGAGACGGGATTCCGTTCCACCGCGAGGCGCGCCGCATAACGGATGAAGCGGTCGGCATTCGCCAGATGGGGCCATGCGGCAGCCACCGTCGCGGAGTCCGGTGCCGCATTCATGGCTTCCAGACGATCACGCAACTGGCGGGCCTCACTGCCGTCCTTTTCCCGCAACCCGGCCTCGGCCAAAGCCGCCGCCGGTTCACTGCCGCCATAGGTCACACGGAACAGATGCGCCTGCGTGCCCCGTCCACCAACCGTAAAGTACATCGCGCCGTCATTCCCGACCACGCAGTCGGTCAGATTGAGCGGCACCTTGCCGCCCCGGGCCTTCAACGACTTCGGAGCCACGAAATTCTCCCATGAACCACCATAGCTGGCACCGTCGGGCTTGAGATGCACGGCAATGAGACGTCCGTACGTCCAATCACAGATGTAGAAGGCTTTCTGATACTTGACCGGGAATTTCGCTCCCGTTCCAAACACCACGCCGGTCGGACAGCCGATTCCGATATTGACCGTCGCAGGGAGGCTATCAGCGTAGTATTCAGGCCACTTGATGCTGCCCTCGCGGTAGCCGTGGTCGCCGCCACGCACCATATGGAAGGCGCGCACCGGACGGTACCATGGGGTGCCCCAGTCCCATTCCATATCGCTATCGAATCCAAACAGCTGGCCATCGGAATTGAAGGCAATGTCGTAATTATTGCGCTGACCGGAGGAATACAGTTCGGCATTCTTCCCATCGAGATCCATGCGCACCACGTAGCCACCTGGTGGCTTTGCTCCCGCACCGAATCCATTGCCGTCTTCCATCCGCTTGAGCGCCACGTCATCTCCGTAGTTCCGATGCGGCGAACTGCCGGCGAGGTCCTTTGGCACTGCCGTGAAATTCCCGCAGACGGCATAGAGCATCTTGTCGGGCCCCAGCACCAGTCCATGTGCTCCGTGCTCCCCGGAACCGCCCTGCCACTCGCGCAGGAATTCCACTTCCGCATAGCTGCCGTCGCCCTTGGTATCGCGGCAACGATACAATCCGAATCCACGACTTCCGTTCCCGTTGAGATAAAGCACGTCAGCCACAAACAACATGCCCATGACCTCGCTGACCGGAATCGCAAGAATCTCCGACTTCACCGCCTTCCCTCCCTCGAGGGTCACCCTTGTGATCGGTTGCTGATTCTGCCCACCCAGCAGCAGACGTCCCTGCGGATCCACCGTCATGCAGATCCATGAGCCATTGGTGGCGCCATCTGCCTCCAGCACATGATCAACCTTGAATCCGGGCACCGTATCAAGTACCTCGCCGGGATTCTCGCTGAGGGCGGCCGCGTTCCCCGGCGAAGAGCCATCGGCCGGTCCATAAACGGCCTTCAGAATGATCAGTTTCCTGCCGGCCGGAGCGGAGATCCGGACCTGCTGACCTTCCGGTGCCTCGCTCGTGAGCTTCTCGTCGCCCGCCTGGTACTCGACCGTCAGTTTCTTGGGAACACCGGGAGCCGTGTCTCCGAAGATTTCGTTGCTGGCCTCCATCGAAAGACTTTCGTCCTTCACGGCTGCCACCACCTTGTCGGTCACATCCCCTCGGGTCTTTTTCGCAGAGGCCACGCCAACCGGCAGAAAAGAAGCAGCCAGCACAGCCAGCAGGGATCGATGCAGAGGTCGCAGAATCATAAATCAGGATCAGGAATCAGGGTTTCGGTAAGTGAAATGGACAACGGACAAGCGTAGCGGACCCAACCGCGGAGTCGATGAGAATCAATCCGCACCGCCCGACGCATTCCGCGATACGTGAGGGGCGCTCACTTCTTCGCACCAATCTCGGGAAATCTGATGGTGCCATCATATCCAATCTGCACGAGGCGCTGTTCGACGGATCGGCCGTCGGGCAAGCCAGTCTTCGGATCCCGGCCGAAACGGAAGAACATCACATCCCAGCTGCCTTCGGCCTGACCCGCCACCGGACCGCCCTTGAGCATCATCCTCGTCACATGGTCCTTCGTCTCCACTCTGCTCCAACCGAACTTTTTCTCGAGAGCTTCGCGCGCCATCGCATCAATCCCAAGTTCGAGAGCCACGGCCGCATAGAACTGATCAGGGTCGCCATATTCCTGCTTCGGCTTCACTCCCTCGATCCTCCTTCCATACTTCTTCTCGAAGAACGCAAGGTCCTCCTCGACCGGGACGGCCGGAACCGCCGCCACCTCACCCGGAAGCCCGCCCCAGAGATCCTTCATCAACGCAAAAACCTCCGGTTCGGCTGCTTTCAGTTCCCCGGCGACAAAGGGAAAAAAGTCGTTCGAACCGAAATACGACTCGGTCATCTCGGCGAAGAATTCCTTTTCGTCGGTCAGTCCATAATGCTCATGGTGCCCGCCGCTCACGGTGAGAACGTTTTTGTATTTTCCGCTCTCCTGGAACTTCTGCCACGCCGCGCGCACCCGGGCGTCGTCAAAACCGAGCACCTGATCGTGATAGGCATGCGCCAATTCATGAAGTACGACCCATGGCTGGCCGTGAATCCCCTGCGGTTCGAGAAAGTCGGCGACCGCCGGAATGTGCACGCACCTTGCAAGATTTTCGCTGTAGCCATGCTCCCGCAGCCAACCCGCGTCGGGATGGTACTGCATCGGCACAAGATCCCCGTGACCCCAGTCGAGTTGAATCACCACGCCACGGAGTTTCGCGAGGGCCTTTTCCGGAACGACAAACGAGACCGCCACCAACCGTGAGGCGAGCAGGCGCAGCGCACGTTCTCCTTCCCCCGCATGCTCCCCCTTGAGAAGGCGCTCATCGATCCGCACTTCCCATCCATCAATCTTCCGGGTCGTGTGCACAGTCGGCAATGCAGGCTTCTCCGCTGCCACGGCAAGCGGCATCAGAACAGCGAGAATGATCGCAAAGCATGATCTCATGACGGATCGCCGATACGCGGCCGATCGAGCGGGGCGACCCGAAACAACTCCTCAACCTCCCCCATTTGGGGACCAGTGAGCAATGCCGCGCCGCAGGCAGCCGGGACCGCGCAGCCCAGGCCACGCAACCCGCACTCTCACCTCATTTCCCGCGCTCTGGTCCACGTGCTGGTGAGACGATCTGCCCGACCGCTTCGAGTCGCTTCCGGAGCGCGGGATAGGGAACGTCCTGGACCGGGATTCCCATTGCCACGGCCATGGAGGCGGCGACCGCAGCACTCTGCCCCAGTGCCATGAATACCGGTTCCATGCGGATCGAACCATGCGCCACATGCGATGCTGACAGGCAGACGGGCACGAACAGATTCCCGCATCCGCCTTTTTTCGGGACAATGGAACGGTAGGAAATTCCATACGGGCGGGGCGGGACCCGCCAGATGACTCCGTCACTGAGACAGAATCCACGCTCCGAGACAAAGTGCTGCACGGTGTGGGAATCCATGCCGAACGAGGCCAGCGCGATGGGATCGCCCGCACGGCGTTTCCCTTCGCCATCATGCTGTGTCATGACGTAGTCAGCGACCATGCGGCGGGCCTCCCGGATGTAGATCATCCATGGCCAACCTCCATTATCCGTGAATTCATCCCTCGGCAGCCCATACTCCACCGTGCGGCGGCGGATAGGCTCGGGAACCCGTGGATGGTGGGCAAGAGTCCAGAGAAAGCCCCGGATGTAGGTCTCGTGTTCCTTTTCGATTTCCTTCCGGCGGCTGTAATCCGCCTCAGGATACTCCCAGTTCGCTCCCGTGTAGTCGGTCCCGACTGCGTGCATGTTATTCCAATCGACCTTCCGCCCATGGCCCGCGAGCGGTTCGATGAGTGCGGGCAACCGGCTGTCTCCAGCCTCGAAATTCCGCAGCAGCAGTTCGTGATCAATCTCCCGGTAGCCAGCGGGCTTCTCGATGGGAATGCGGTTCTCCGGATCACTGGTGAGACATACCCGGTAGTTGTATGCCTGAATCCTGCGGTCGCCCTGGCCATTCCGCAGCCCTTCAATCCGATGAATATGCGGCAGCAAGCCGCTCGAGGGAACGCCTGGCTGAAGGTAGGGATCGACATCCCGGATGAAGTGATCCTTGTCGCCCTGGGTGTAATGCACCCTTGGCTGCGTGTCGCCCCGGCGCACCCCCGCCATATCCTCGCCGTACTGACTCTCCGGTTCGCGGCCCACGGTGCAGGCCACTCCGGCTGCTGCCATGAGGTCGCCCACATAGGTGGCATCAATGAACATCTTTCCCGCGAACTCGCGTCCACTCAGCGTGGTGATGGCGTGGATCCGCTGACCATTCATTTTCACCCCCTTCCCCGGCGTGCGGTCGAGCCGCTCGTTGGCCACCATCGTGATGCCGGCTGCGGCGATCATGTTTTCGAAGACTCTCCGGCCGACCTTTGGTTCAAAGCTCCGCACGAATTCCGCACCATATTCCCGGGCGATGCCCCGGTAGAATTCGCCGGCGATCCCACCGAATGTCTTCTGCTTTCCCAGGAAATCAGTGGCACCGAGTCCACTCGCACTCATGCCTCCGGGAAATCCGGTGGGATTGATCCAGACAACGGAACGGCCTTCCCGCCTCGCCGCAATGGCCGCCACCACCGCTCCGGAGGAATCGCCGTACACCACGATATCGTGAGCCCCATCGGAGCCAGCGCGCAGCGCAGCTGGCATGATTCCCGGAAGCACGGACAGCGCGACGGTCAGTTTCATCACCCGAAGCAGCGGCAAGCGTCGTCCGATGGCACTCATGCTCATGGCCAGTTTCAGATGCCGGGCGGCCATGGGGCGCACCATCTCCGGTCAGTCGCCCGCGGACGGGGCACCCGCATCCGGTCTCGGAAGATTCGCTTTTGCGGGAGCCACGTAGTTCACGGTCTTCATGAGGCCATCGAGTTCCGCCGCGAGGCGAGCCGTGAGCGTGGCGTCCGCGGCAAGGTTCTTCGTCTCGTAGGGATCGGCGACGAGATCGAATACTTCGGTCCATTCCGGCACGTTCGGATAGCGCACGAGCTTGTGTGTCGTGGTGCGGATCCCATGGCAGGTCGGGGTGTCGCCGAGTTCCTTGTGGTAATAGGCGAGGAAGGAAGTCCGCCAGCCCGCGGGCTTTTCTCCAAGGGCCAGCGGCTTGAAACTGACGCCGTGCATGGCCGGCTGCGGCGGAAGACCCGCGAGGTCGAGATAGCTGGGTGCGAGGTCCTGATTGATGACCAGTTCGTCGACGGTTTTTCCTTTCGGGAAAAGCCGTGGGTAGCGCACCAGAAAGGGAATGCGGATCCCTTCCTCGTAGAGCGCGCGCTTGTCACCAAGTCCGCGTTCCCCAAGGAAATACCCATTGTCACTGGTGTAGACGACGACGGTGTCTTCCGCGATCTTCCATTGATCCAGTGCATCCAGAAGACGTCCAAGGTTCTCATCGATGCCCTTGATGTGCCTCAGGTAATCGAGATGCACGGAGTTCGCCGAAAGCCCGCGTTCCCGGCCTCGGTCCGCCTCGGTGAGCGGGGCGTGATAGACCGCCGCAAGATCGCAGTTCGGTGTGCGTCGGCTGCTCTTTCCCTCGTAGAGCGAACGCAGTCTCGCGGGCAGGCTGTCGCCACCCCTCCGGTTATGGGGACTCTTGAATCCCACGACCATGGAAAACGGTTCCCCATGGTTCTCCTTGAGCCACTCAATGGCGAAATCCGTGGTCACATCGTCAACCCATCCGGTGGTCGGAGTGCGGCGGCCATTGATCTCGAACGGACAATTCTGATACGTTCCCTGATTGATGAAACTGGCTGAATGACCGAAGCCCGGACGCTGCCCCGCCTGATTGCCCATGTGCCATTTTCCGAAATACGCAGTCCGGTATCCAGCGTCGCGCAGCAAAGTGGCATGGGTCACCGACTCCGGCGGAAACGACCGGCTGTTTCCCATGATGCCGACGGCATGCGAGTATTTCCCGGTCAGAAATCCAGCCCGGCCGGGCGAGCAGATCGAATGCGTGATGAAGGCATTGCGGAAACGCACACCTTCCGCGGCGAGACGATCCATCGCCGGTGTCTCGAACCATGGATAGCGCGCCTGCGCTCCGTGTTCCCGCTGCACGACGCCAACGGCATCCCAGCGGTGGTCATCGGCAATCACGAAGATGAAATTCGGGCGCCGGGCCGCCCGGAGCGTAGCCGGCAGCAGCATGGCCAACGCCACCACCAGCAGGCCACCGTGCCGCATGCTCCGGCGGACCCACCCCGTCCGGTTTCTGTACTGCCATGCGGTCATGACAAAAATTCGCTGATGGCTCCGGTTTGGGGAATCTTCTGACTCTCGAGCGCCATGTCGAGGTCGCCGAAGTGCCTGATGGGATTCCCGTAGGCATTCAGAATCGTCGTATACCAATTCCCGAGCGTGCGGTGCCCGGCGTCTCCGTGCTTCGGCAGTCGGATGTAGCGTCCCGCCATGTTGAGCCTCGCGTTGCGTCCCGAGAAGACGAGGAACGGCCACTCGATCCCATGGCTGTGGTGCGTCTCGCCATTGTCCGGGAAGTAGAAGACGGTCGTGTTGTCGAACATGCTGCCGTCGCCTTCGGGTACCGCTTTCAGTCTGGAAATGATCGTGTCCACAAGGGTCATGTGATGTGTCCGCAGGGTGGTGCGCACCTCGAGTGCCGGGACGCTGCCCGCCGCCTTGCCATGTCCGATGTCGTGAAGATTCACAGGCCCTGCTCCCTCCAGCCCGGGCAAGCCCGTGTAGGGCGTGCCGAGTTCATCCACAGTGAAGGCGACCACGTTGGTCATGCCGGAAATGAGCGTGGAGAGCAGAATCTCCGTGTGACCGCGCTGACGGTCGACGGTTGTCAGGGAATCCGCGAAGTATTTGGGATCCATTTTCGGCAGGTTCCTGCGGATCGATTCCGCCATGCCGTCGACCTCCCCGTTGCGGCGCCGGATGTCCGCAATGGCATCGGTGTAATTCGTGATCTTGGCCCGTTCACCACCCTCGAGACCCACCGTCAGGGCAGCCTGACTGCCGGCTGTGAACTCCAGCAGGCGCCGCTCGAGCGCGTACTTCGCCTGATCATTCCGGTCGGCTGCCACGGACTTGAACAGTTCCCTCATGGCTGCCCTGGGCGATCCAAAGGCATAGTTCGGCTGCCCTGCGCCGCGCGCCGAAAAGCCGACATCGATTCCCTCGATATTCCCCCGCGAATTGCCCCCGCCATCCGGGAAGCAGGCAAGTTCGATGTGCTCGAAGGGCGAGGGAAACAACCGCGCCAGCTCAAAGTCCACTGTCGCCCACTTGATCGAACTGGGGCGTTCATTGGCGCGGTAGACTCCGAGGGACGATTGCCAGGTGTGATGCCCCGTGGTGCACATCATTCCGGAAAGTCCCTGGAGAATCGTGAGGCTGTCCTTGTGCGCGGCGACCGGAGCCATCCATGCCGGAAGTTCATGATGCTTCAGCTCAACGGAGAAGGCTTCGCGCGCCTTTTCCCGGGCCAATTCTTCCGCCGAAAACGACGGCGGCACCATCACTTCCGGAAAGAGACCGTTTCCCTTGTGGAGAAAAATGAAGCGCATCGGAGCCTTCTGCCGGAGCGGCGATCCCATGGCCTGATGCAGCCACGGAGCGAGCGCCAGACCAGCGGTGCTCAACGCGGAACGATTCAGAAAGTGTCTTCGGTTCATCATGGGATTGCTTCGGCTGCGCCGCGGTTCGGTTGGAAAACTATCGTTCGGCTCCTCGCCGGTACAGAAAAGAATCGGACGTGAGCAGGGATACGATGACTGCCTTGAAGCTGCCGCCACTTTCCCCGTAGGCGCGCTCGGCGGCCCGCAGCGTCGCGGCATCACCCGGCATTTCATTCCTCCCCAGATAGAAGCGGAAAGCATACCGGATCATGGATTGCCGGACGCGGACCGAACGCCCGAGACGTTCGATGAGTTCGAAGGCATCCTTCACATCGCCATCGACGCCCGGTTCGCCCGTGCCCGTGATCGTTCCTGCACTCGAGAAGGGAGCCGTGCGGTAGACCGTTCCTTCCTGCTTCGATCCCGCCTCGCTGATGACATTGTCCGGATGCTCGAGACGCTCGACCGTGCGGAAGCGTCCGAAGTCGTCGAAAATCTCGAACGGAAGCCCGAGCGGGTTCATGCGGACATGGCACTTCCAGCATTCCTGTTTCGAGGTGACCTTCCGGAGCCGATCCCCCAGCGTCAGGTGCGGGTCATCGGGAATCTTGGCATCGACGGTGATCGGCACGTCTGGAACACTGCCGGCCAGCAGCTTTTCGCGGATCCACTTGCCGCGCCGCACGGGATCGGTGGCCGTGTTGGCTGAGTGCGCAATGAGCCAGGCCGGGTGGCTGAGAATGCCCCGCCGGTGGGGCATCGTGAACGGCTGCACCGGATGATAATCGAATGGCTCATCCTTGCCATAGTTCCCCTCGGTCGGTGTCCTCGGCAGATTGTAGATGGGTGCGTGCCAGAGACGGTTTCCATGCGCCCACGGGAAGGTCGTGAAGGGTGTGCCTCCCCGGCCGAAGGTGTCTTCGAAAAGGTTCATGATGCGCACGACGTCGCTCTCGTGCCGCCCGTTCCCCTTCCCTTTCATGCCGCCCGGAACCACGAATTTCCGCAGCAGATCCTGATGCTCCGCGGCCACGGCCTCGGGGTCCTTGCGCCAGTCCGTTCCCTTGAGTGTCTCGTAGACCTGCCGCCAGCCCTCGATGAGCGCAGCCCCCTTTCCGTTGCTCTGATCATGATAGAGAAAGTACTGATCGGTCGTCAGGAGGGTCTCGAAGACGCTGCGGTCTTCCGCGACGGCACGCGCCACGATGCGGTCGGCTTCAACCACCAGAAATCCAGGCGTCCCGAAGGTTCCACGGTCGGGTACCCGGTAAATGCCATCGCTGCGCTGCCCATCCTTGAAGACCCGCACCGCGGCCGGATAACCGAAGAACTCCCGGAAGAACCGCACAATCTTCGGATGCGGCACGGCGTAGTATTCCGCCGCATGCTCAATGCTGAGCACAGGATCGATCCAGCCCCGGTGGTACTGCTGATCGGCAAGCATCCGGCGCACCTCGCGTTCATAGTCCTCCCGTGATTTCAGGCGTCCCCCCAGGGCCGCCGCCATCAGTGCCTCGTCGGGTCCACGGTCGCCAATCGCATAGGCGATCGCAAACGCCGCCTCGCGCGGTGACAGCAGGCGGCGGCCGGATTCATCGGGTTCTCCCTCGCCGAATTCGCTCCGGTACAGAAACTCCGAATCGAGAAGCACGGCCTGCAGCATCTGCCGGAGGCCCTCGGTGTTCCCGGCAATCTCCACCGCATCGGCCATCAGCTTCCGGTAGGCCACGCCTTCGTCCGGACGTGGATCCCGCCGCAGGACCCGCGCAAACTGCATCGCAATGGCCGCATCCATTTCAGCGTCGTCCGGAGGCGATTTCTTCAGAATGACCGCCTCGAAGGCTGCGGGCGTCGGCGGCGAAAACCGGTCGGACTTGTTCTCGAATTCATCCGCGGCAATCTCCCCCGCCTTGACCCGCGCCGAACGGATCTGCTTGCGGGAAATCCATTCGGCATTGGCCAGCATGGTGACCAGATGACCGCCATTGAGCGAAGTGCCGTCGTAATCCCTCACGCCGGAATGCTCGGGCAAGGCCATCGGCACGGTGAGCCCGTGAAGACCGTGGCGGGCAGCATCGCGCGCCCTCTGAGGAAGGTCGAAGACATCGTAGACCCGCTGCAGAAAGATCTGGGGACTGACCAGCCAGCGCCGCGCGGGCGTGAAGGCCACGGTCTCCCCGCTGCCGCGGAACAAGGTATCGTGGTCCACCCAGTTCCCGGCTTCCGGCGACCGCCGTTTCGCATCGAGCACGGAAGCCCCATGACGCCGCAACTCCCCCTGAACCCATGCCAGCAGCGCCCGGCGTTCCTCCGCCGCGGGCTGCCCCTCATCGGCCGGTGGCATCAGCCCGAAGAAAAGCTGCGCCTCGGTCTTGTTGAGCAGATCGAGTCGACCCGCTGCGCTCAGCGCGGCCATGCCTTCAAACCGCACGCTGGCTTCTGCGTCGTCACCTTCATGGCAGTCACCGCAGTACTTGCCGAGAATCGTCGCCACTTCCTCCGGAACGGCCGGATTCTCCCCGCCCGGTGCAGACCCAGGCACCACGGCTCCCGCCACAAAAAGCGCGACCGCAAGGAGCTTCGGAATGATCGGCATCTGCATCTCGGTGATCTGCCTGTGCGAAAGCGGCTGGTCTGGCGAAGGAAATCCGGCAGCATCCTTCCACGCTCGGATGACCGCCAGACGGCTCACCCGCCCATGGCAGGTTGCTGACCGGAGGGTTGCCTCATTTCTTCAGCATCCCGACCATCGCTTTGCCCATGGCTTCGCCGACATCCATGTACACTTCGGCATTGCCGCCGTAGTGGCCATTGCCGCTGCCGCCCTGAGCCATCGGGTGGGTGTAGATGGTCGCAACGTTGCCTTTGAATTCGGGATGCTTGCCGCTGGTGCCGTCCACGGCGAGCTGGGCCTCCAGAACTTTCCCGCCATTGCCGCCGCTACCTTTGACCGACTCCCCCATGGTACCCAGTACGAAGGGCGCTGCCGGTGCCTTGAATTCGGAACGCACGGCCTTGATGAAGCGCACGAGGTTTTCTTCGTATTTCGCGGCATGCGCCGGATTGCCGGCGTCTTTCTCTCCCTGCCAGAAGAAGAAGCCCGCCACTTCATACCCTTTCCCTCCCGGGTAGTGCTTGTCCAGATCGGCCAGCGCCCGCTTGGCATCGCCAATGTCGGAATCCCATTGCTTGCCCGCGTACCAATCGATGGGCTTGCCATTCTTGTCGACCCACGGCGGCGGCGGTGTGTCCTTGCCCTTGCCGGCTTCCGCAACCCACGAATCCGGCTTCTCCCCGAACCCGGGATACACCTTGCCATCCATTTCGTAGCGCTCGCTTCCCGGAGTCAGCAGATCCCAGCCAAGACTGCGGTTTCCAATGCAGGCCTTCAGAATCATCACGGGAGCCTCCACGGCATCGCCCAGCAGATGCCCCAGCCCATACTCGGGCCCCATTTTCCCGCCAGCCACCGTCATCCA
>JBIICE010000262.1:0-4991 GCA_044239025.1 Verrucomicrobiales bacterium | reverse complement strand
TCCCTGCCCTCTCAGCATAGCGTGGTGCAGCGCATGCTGCTGCGAGGTGGAAGCCACCGGGGAGTGCTATCCATGGGGCATGGAATGGATCCGTTCTCCCGGCGAGGAACCAGATCAGGAGGGTGAACGAAACCGCACTGGCCGCCGCGTGCAGCCGCCAATGACGCAGGCCGTGGTTCAATCGTCGGGACATGCCGCAGGGGAGGAAGAGACCGGGCAGACATCGGGCGACTGACTGGCGCGGTCGATCCAGCAGTTACCGATCACGAGGAGGGGAAGATTGGTGCGGCAGAAGCAGCGCCATGCATCCGTGGGAGTGGCGACGATGGGTTCCCCTCGCACATTGAAGGAAGTATTCACCAGCAGCGGAACCCCGGTGAGGCGGTCGAACTCGCTGAGCAGCGCATGGAGCCGGGGATGCCGCAGGCGGTCGGCCATCTGCACCCGGGCCGACCCATCGACATGTGTGACCGCCGGAATCACAGACCGCGGTTGGCGCAGTCGGTCGAATCCCCGCACAGCAGGATCGGGTGCCTGCAGAAGTTCCGGCCGCAATTTCGCGGTGAAGAGCATGTACGGCCAGTCGCTGCCGGGCGGGAGGTCGAACCAGTCGCGTGCTTTTTCTGCAAGGACTACCGGCGCAAAGGGGCGGAACGACTCACGGAACTTGATTTGGTGATTGAGAGACTGCTGCATGTCGGGCGGACGCGGGTCGGCGAGAATCGAACGGTTTCCGAGAGCGCGCGGCCCGAATTCCATGCGGCCCTGAAACCAGCCAACGGCCCGTCCTGACGCAAGCCAGCGAGCCGTCCGAGTGATCAATTCATCGTCGCGCAGCAATTCGTAACGGACGCCCGTCGCGGCGAGTTGACGGCAGATCTCATGCTGGGAATAGTCGGGACCGAGGAACGAGCCAGACATGCGGTCGCTTCCATCCGGCGGGGTCAGTTCCCCCCGTTCCGCGGCCGCCGTCAGGGCTGCGCCCAGCGCGGCTCCGGCATCGCCGGCGGCAGGCTGCACCCACACCCTGGCAAAGCCGGCATCGCGGAGAATGCCTGAATTGGCGACGCAGTTGAGCGCCACGCCTCCTGCCATGCACAGGGCGGATTCGCCAGTGCGTTCGCGGGCGGTGCGGGCCATGCGCAGAACGATTTCCCCGATCACATTCTGGATGGAGCAGGCGATGTCGGCGTGACGCTCCTCGAGTCGGTCCGATGGCCGCCGGGGCGGACCACCGAAAAGCCGGTGAAAGCGGCGACTGGTCATGGATTCGCCCGTGAGAAACGCGAAGCATTCCGGATGCAGATGGAAGCTGCCATCGTCATGGAGCGTGACCACTTCCTTCAGAATGAGGTCGCGGAACTTCGCTGTGCCATAGGGAGCCAGTCCCATGAGCTTGTATTCGCCGGAATTGATGCGGAAGCCGCAGTAGGAAGTGAACGCACTGTAGAGCAGTCCGGGCGAGTGCGGGAAGCGCATCTCGAGGAGCGGACTCAGGCCAGCAGCGTTGCCATGAGCCACGAGGGCAGTGGCCCATTCTCCGACCCCGTCCACGGTGAGGACCGCCGCCGAGGGAAAACCGGAGGCATGCCATGCGCTGGCTGCGTGGGACTGATGATGCGAAGCGAACAGGACGGGACAATCCGGCCGAAGACCCGGCAGGTATTTCCGGACCGTTCCCGGCACATCAAGCTTGCCGGGGAGCCAGCCAGGCATGGCGCGCACAAAGGCACGCAGGCCGGCCGGGGCAGTGGCCGCAAACGATTCGAGGACCCTCGCGAATTTCCGTACGGGCTTCTCATGATAGACCACGGCATCGATGTCAGCCTCCTGCAGCCCCGCCTGTGCCAGGACAGCGGCAATGGCCTTCGCCGGGAATTCCGCATCATTTTTCCTGCGGCTGAATCTTTCCTCCTGGGCGGCGGCCATGACATGGCCATCACAGACCAGCGCTGCCGCACTGTCATGATAGAAGGCCGAAATCCCCAGAATGACACTCATGCGCAGCCGCAGCGGAAACCCTAGAGGAATGGATAGAGGAGCGGCGACAGCGCCGAGCCTGATCCCGCAGCGAGGAGCAGACCGAGAACGAGCAGCAGCAGGAGCATGGGCAGCAGCCACCACTTTTTTTCCTGCCGGAGAAAGGAGACGAATTCACAGATCAGCCGCCACATGGTTGTTGATGGTCAGGGGTTCGGATTCATCTGCCGCAGCACCTCGGCGGCGGCCGCATGCCCGGGCTCGATTTCGAGGGCCCTGCGCAGCAGCGGCAGCGCTGCCTCCCGGTTGCCGAGCCGGAAATGAAGAGCGCCCGCGTTGACCTGAGCCGCGGCATCGCGGGGCAGCAGGCGCGCCACGGCTTCATAGTGCGGCAACGCCTCGGTGAAACGGCCATCAGCGGTGAGCAGTCTGCCCAACTGATCGTGTGCCGCCACGTCATCCGGAGCCCGCTGCAGGAGATCGCGCAGCGCCGCCGCCGCCGCCGCCGGATGGCGTCGCTTCAGCTGCACCGATGCAAGGGCCCGGCGCGCTTCCAGATAATCGGGCGACTGCCCGAGGGCATGGCCGAAGGCATCCACGGCTTCATCGAGCCGGCCGAGGTGCGACAGGGAAATCCCGAGGCTGTGCCATGCCCCCGGAAAATCCGGACGCAGGGCAATGGCCTTCCGGAGCACGGCCTCGGCATCGGCATACCGCCGGAACCGGTTGAGGGTACTTCCCTGCAGTTGCAGGACCACCTGATGCGGCATCGCGAGCGCCGCCCGCGCCATCAGGGACACCGCCCGGTCATCGCCTGCCGCTTCGAGAAGCAGGGCAGCCTGCACGGCATTGCGCCAGTCGTTTTCATACGCATCGCTCACCGCAATGGCCGCCTCGCCCCAGGCCTTCATGGCGTCAGGGGTAGCCCCGGCCCGGGCCTGCGCGATGCGCGACTCCAGTTCCGCCATCCTTGCGGCATGCCCCTCCTGCAGGGTGAATGGTGCCCGCCGGAATCGATCGCGCATTTCCTCCAGCAATCGAAGGCCATGCCAGGGCGTGAAGCCAAGGCGGACGAGACAGTCATCGAGTCCTGGCCAGGAACCCTCGGGCTTCAATCCGAGCGAGGGCGCGAGGGCATCGGCGCAACGCCGGGCAACTTCCCACGTTCCCCGGGGCGTCAGGTGCACATGTTCATGAAAGAAGGTGGCTCCCGCCGCTCCGTTATCCTCCGCATCCAGTTCCGCCTGCAGATCCAGCAGGGTCACGCCCCGCAGACCTGCGAGGGCAGCGGGAAGCAAGGCCTGCATGCGCCCGTCGCAGCGGAACCGCAGCGTGTCCAGTTCACGCGCCTTCCGGAGGGCATCCAGCGAGGCCGGACCGTCCGACGACTTGGCCCCTTGCCATGCCTGCCTGGCCGCATCCCCTGAAAAGGGGGGACAGTCCCGGAGATTCACCGCCGCTGCCGAGATCACGACCGGTCGCTCTCCCGAAGCCAGCGTCCGGGCAATTCGCCGGACATTTGCGGCAAAGGCCGCCCGCACCCGGTCGAGCGCAGGGTCGTCGGCCGTCACTTCGTGCTGCAGAAACATTTCCATGCCCTGCCACGACCGGCCACCAGTCTGCGAATCGCTGCGTGCCTGCAGCCATTGTCCCAGCGCGGTCCGCCCCGCTGAGAGTTGTGCCCGCACCCACCAGCCAGGCGGGGCCTGACTCCCGAACACGGTGCCTGCGCCGAACGGGCCCACGACCTCATTGTTGCCCACGTAAACCACCGCTGCGTCCGCACCCAGCACCGCCAGATCTTCTGCGATATCGGCCACGGCCCACGAATTGATGGCCGTCATGGCGGCATTGATGACCACAAATTCCTCTGCCGGATAACGCAGAGAAAGCATGGCTTCCAGCATCCGCGGCAAGCCCACCGCCGGCTCCGGGTCACCCATCGCCGCCGACTCCCCAAGCACCACAATGCGGCGCTCCCGCCCACGTTCGCGGCGAACCAGCAGTGGCTGCTGCGCCCGGGCCAGAGAGGCCGGAAAATACCGCCTCGAGAAACGGTAGTTGTCGGCATGATGTGCCCCGCGCTGTTCGAGAAATCCCCGTGATTCAACGCCCCTCGACAGACGCAGCCCCAACTCGCCCACCAGCGGCATCCCCAGCACCGGCAGCAAGGCCGCCAGCAGACGGAACATCACCCGCCGCCCCACAGGTCGGCCGAGGGGATCACTGTCACGGGTTTGTTCCATCAGGGTCATTTCACGGACCTTTTTTGTGAGAAATCCGTGAACCGAAGGCAAGGTAAATTAACGGTTAATTAATGTTAATTCCGCCACCACCCGGCGCGCCGCATGATGCCGGGGACAAGCAGGAGCCTGAGGAAGAACCGGGCCCGACACCGGGTCCTCGTCGGAGAAGTTTGGGACGAGCGTTTTCGCCGTGGCGTGGAGGAAGGATCCCCTGCGGGCGGCGGGCCTTTTGGGCCTTTTTCCAGTAGGCTTCGTTGTGCTGCAGGCGAAGGCCTGGACCTTCCCCTTTGCTGCGCCTCGCCCTGCGGAAGAATTCCTCGCCGCGCTACCGGTCCGGCTGCTTCAACGGGTTCCCGAGCCGAAGCGGCGGTCGGTTGCCGTCATATGCCGCTTCCTGAGGATCCGCTTTCGGAACTCTGCCTGGCGCGGTACCGACTCATCCAGAGGGAAAAAGCAAGGGTCGCAGCGGTGAGGGCGGCCGCGGCCACGGTCGCATCGCGTGCGAACTGATTCATGGGAAAGCTGTTCCGGGCGTAGGCACCGGTCCTCATCCACTCCCAGTGGCTCATCCAAGCCCAACCGGCGACTGCCCACGCAAGGATGCAGAGCAGTGCTCCGACCATGATGCCAATTCTGGTGTTCTTCATGTTCCGTCAATCCGGTTCCGGATCTCCGCCGAAGCTTGTATCGGATGATGTTTCCACAAGGCCGAACTCCCTTGATCAGCCTCAGGCATGCACCTTCCGTGTTCTTCATCCGGGATGG
>JBIICE010000056.1:0-20075 GCA_044239025.1 Verrucomicrobiales bacterium | reverse complement strand
GGCCCACCAGCGCCGAAATCGAGGAAGCCATGCGCTCAGCCCTGTCCCCAGAGGTCTTCCGCAAACTCTACACGGACTTCGCGGAGCAGAACCCGAAGTGGAACAGCATCACCGGCTCCACCGGCCTTGTCTACGACTGGGACCGCTCCTCCACCTACATCCAGGAACCTCCCTTCTTCTCGAAGTTCAGCATGACCCCGGGCGACCTCACCGAAATCAATGGTGCCAGACCCCTCGGCATCTTCGGCGACTCGGTAACCACCGACCACATCAGCCCAGCCGGCAACATCAAGAAGGACAGCCCGGCCGGCCGCTACCTCACGGAGCATGATGTCACCCCGGCGGACTTCAATTCCTACGGCAGCCGCCGCGGCAATGACCGCGTCATGACCCGCGGCACCTTCGCCAATGTCCGCATCAAGAACCTCATGCTCGGCGGCAAGGAAGGCGGCCACACTCTCCTCCAGCCGTCCGGCGACGAGGTCAGTATCTACGACGCTGCCCTCGCCTACCAGAAGGCAGGCACCCCGACCATCATCATCGGCGGGGAAGACTACGGCATGGGCTCGAGCCGCGACTGGGCCGCCAAGGGCACCAACCTCCTCGGGGTCAAAGCGGTCATCACGAAGTCCTTCGAACGCATCCACCGCAGCAACCTCGTCGGCATGGGCGTCCTCCCCTGCAACTTCAAGGACAAGGCGGACTACGACCGCGTCAAGGATCTCAGCGGAGCCACCTTCGACCTCCTCGGCGTCTCGAATGACACTAAACCGCAGTCGGAAGCCACCCTCCGCGTCCACCCGCAGAACGGTGCCTCCTTCGACGTTCCCGTCATCGTCCGACTCGATACCCCGGTCGAAATCGATTACTACCGCGCCGGAGGCATCCTCCCCTACGTGCTCGCCCAGATCCTCCGCGCCAACGGCAAGGCCTGAGCCAGAAAGCGGTCACCTCTCTCAAGCCGAAGCCCCTCGCCGCTCACCCCGGCAAGGGGCTTTCTGCTGCCCGGCCCATCACTTCTCCCATGCGCGCGTACAGTTCGCAGCACTCGGCACTGTGCTTCAGAAGGTCGTCGGCCAACCGCACGCGGCCCGGTTCGAAAATGGTGATCGTGCTCGATCCGCCGAAACGAAACATCCCCTTCTCGGCACCTTTCTCCACAGACCGCCCAGGCACCATGGTCTGCACCATGCTGCCCACATTGGTCGCCCCCACCTCCAGCAGCAGCACCGTCCCCAGTTTCCCGGCATCCAGCTTCGTGAGCATCCTCCGGTTTTCCCAGAGATAGGACAATCTCCGCCGCAAGGCGATCGGACTGACGGAATACAGATGCCCGGGGATCTCCCGCGGCGCGCCCGGCACGCCGCCGCACGGAAAGTGAAACCTGTGATAGTCGACGGGACACAGCCGACTCAGCACCAGCGCCCCACCCGCATAACGCTCCGCCAGTTCCGCATCCCCAAGGAGCGCCGCCAGATCAAACCGCTGACCCTTCACAAAGACCCCGGAAATCCCGTCGGCCCGGGCAAAGCCAAGATGCCGCGCATCGGCCGGAAACACCACGCTCGCCGCGTCCCCGTCAATGGGCCGCGCCCCCGGCCGCAGGGCCCGGCTGAAGAAGTCGTTGAAGGTCGCATAACCCGACACCGGTTCCGCAAACTCCGCCGGGTCCAACCCGTACTGCCGGATGAAGGGCTCAATCTTCGCCCGGCTCTCCGGACGATCCATCCTCCGGCCATACCAACGCGAGAATGCCGCTCGCCGCACCATCGCCCACACCACTGCCCGCCCCATCGGATTCCCATACGCCGCCCGCAGAAATCCCTCGCCATAAATGGCCTCGGTCTCGTGGCGGCCCGTGCCCCGGTTGAAGAAAATGACTGGCTGTCCCGGCATGATTCAGCGCTCCTCCGGCGGCAGGGGCCGCAGGTCAAACGACTTCCGCGCCATCAGCAGAATCAGCGCCACCGGAAGCAAGGCTCCCGCCCCCGCCACCGCCGTGCGCAGCGCTCCGCGCCCGACTCCTTCCGCGCCGCCCAGAAACCCTTCCCAGTCATGCGACCGCAGCGTCAGAAACACGGCCGGCACGAGCACCAGAAACAAACCCATCAGAAGCCACCAGCCCAGTTTCCGCTGAAACCCCGTCAGCAGCACGGCCACCGCGCTCACCACAAGGACCACCGCCCAGGCCAGCACTCCGTCGTTCCCCCCCATGAATTCCCCAAACGCTGGAAAGGCGGCCCGCGCCGCCAGCATCGCCCCGGCCAGCACCACGCCCCCCAATCCCGTCAGAAAGGTCATCAGCACCGGAACCGGCCGCACATCGGTCCAGCTCCGGCTCCGCTGCGTGACCGCACAGGCTTCTGCCGTGTCTTCCCGCTGACACACCCCGATCAGGCCCAGCGGCACCACCACCAGCAGCAGCACGCCCAGCAGCAGCGCTCTGCCGCCAAGGAAGGTCAAGGCTGGCAAATCCTGCGCGCTCCCCATCAGGTAGAACGCCGCTGCCGCCGCCACCCCCGCGTAACTCAGGACAAACAGCACGAGTACCCAGCCGAGCGCATGAATCAGCGGCGGAGCCCACCTCCGGTGCGCCACCGCACCCGTTCCCAGCAGCAGCAGGAGCAATCCGCCCGCCGCTGCCGCCACCATCCCGCCATGCACACGGAAATCATCCCAGCTCCCGGTCTCCGCCACTTCCATCCCCCGCCCCCCGGCAAACCGCATCGCCAGCAGCACCACCGACCGCACCAGGTACAGACCTCCCAGAATCAGCAACCCACCCGCCACCAGCAACCCGGTGCTCCCCCAGCCGGCTTCCTCATCCGGTACCATCGGACCTTCGTCGTCAGCAACAGGATCGCTTGCCTCGACTCCCCCAGGCGGCGCTTCCTCTCTCGCTTCGACCGTTGGAGCCCCCGCACGTTCCCCCACCGCGGAGCCGACGGCATCCCCGGCTGCCGCCGCCGCTGGATCCGCAATCACCTCAGGCGAAATCACCGGATGCAGCACCACTCTCCCCTTCGCCTCGCTCGCTCCCGCCTCGGCCACCGGCGTCAGCACGGGCTTCGCCGCCAGCGCGGCCGCCAGACCGCCGAGCGAAAACACCGGGTGCCCGGAATCATCAGCCTCCCCACCAGTCACAGCCGGCAGCGCGGCCGCACGCGCCAGCACGGGAGCTTCAGCAGGGGCCACGCCGGGCCTCGCGGGCTCCTTGCCGAAGGATAGATCCCCCTCGCCCTCCGCCGGTTCCCGCCCAGTCACCACGATCCGTTGCCTGCTGTCCGCCCCAGTCATCAGAAAGCCCCCACCGCTCTCCCATGGCACTTCCAATGCCATGCTCCTCTCCTCCGCGGAGCAAAACGACTCCCCAAGCGCAGCAAACTCCGCACGCTCCCGCTTGGACAGCAGGTCGTAGTCAACCGGTTCGTCACCCACCCCCACCGGCACGTCCATGCCCCGCCCGGCAGGCGGCTCATCAGGGATTCCCTCTCGATTCATCATGGCACTCTGACAGCGTTTCGCTTCGGCCGCAAGTTTCCCAGCCCGCTCCGCAGTCACGTAACATGATTTCCCGCAGCACAACCACCCATCCGCAACGTAGCTGCAGGGATGATGCCCTTGAACCCACGCCTGATGATTGCGGCGGCCTCCGCTGCCTCCTCCATCCTCGCGTTCACCGCCGGCGCATGGTGGCGCGGTACCCAGCAGGATACCAATCCCACCACCGCCACCCGCACCCGCACCGTTTTCTCCGCCGCCGCAGACGCTTCCGGAAACGGACCAGCCGGCAGCGCGGCCAGTGCTCCCGGCAGTAAATCCACCGAACGGACCCTCCCCGGCATCAAGGCGGTCCGGGACATGACTCCGGAGGAAATCGCCACCCGCGCCGAGGACATCTTCGCCCTCGATGACCCCGTCGCCCGCATGGAGGCCTACACCGCCTTCATCCGCAGCCTCGAAACCAATGATCAACTCGAAGCCGCCATGGCCGCCTTCGGCAAGGACTTCAACCCGCGCGAACGGGGCCGCGAAATGTCCATGCTCATGACGGTCTGGGCCCAGAAGGATCCCGAAGCCGCTCTCGCCCACTCCCTCAAGATGGGCGACTGGCGCGGTGGCTGGGCGGCCTCCACCGCCATCTCCACCTGGGCCAAAACCGATCCGGACAAAGCGGTCGCCTGGGCTCAGGCCCACCCCCCCGAAAACAAGGACGAAGGAAATCACTATCTCTCGGCCGCCATCTCCACCATCGCCAAAACCAATCTCGAATCTGCCGCCTCCCTCGCCCTCACCATGGACCGCAGTGAAGCCCGGGGCCGCGTCATGGATACCCTCCTCGACCAGTTCACCAAACAACGCGGCATCGAATCCGCCCAGTCCTTTGTCGACAAAATGGAGGAGTCGTCCTTCAAAACCGGTATCCTCAGCCGCCTCGCCGGACGCCTCGCTGACAAAGACCCCAAACAGACCGCGCAATGGGCTGCCAACCTCCCGGAGTCGGAGGCCAAACCCCGCGTCATGACCGAACTCATCGAACGCTGGGCCAACAACGACCCCAACGAGGCCGGCGCATGGCTCAACAATTTCCCCAAATCCCCACAGACCGACGAACCCCGCGAACGCTTCGCATGGAAGGTCGCGGAAAAAGATCCGGAGGCTGCCATCGCCTGGGCCGGCACCATCAGCGATGACAAACGCCGCAGCGAAACCATGTACCGGCTCGCCCGCGACTGGTCCCGCCGTGAACCGGACGCCGCCCGGGGTTGGCTCGCCACCGATCGGCAGATGCCTCCGGACCTCCGCCAGCGCCTCCTCCAGCGCCTCGACGAACCCCGGGGCTGAGCCCCTCCCGCAGCGGTCCTACCCTCGGGTTTGACAGCCGGAAATCACGCGCTTAGAAACCGCCCGTCGCGTGCGGAGCCTCGTTCTCCTGCGCCTCCATCCGACCAGCCCATCATCCCCCTTACCATCCCATGAACGAACGCAGAGTTGTCATCACCGGCATGGGCGTGATCTCCCCAGTAGGCAACGACCTCAACTCCTTCTGGGACAGTCTCAAAGCCGGACGCAGCGGCATCTCCCGCATCGCCGCCTTCGATACCTCGGCCTACCACTGCCACATCGGCGGCGAAGTGCGCGATTTCGACTATGTTCCGTTCTTCCGTACCCCCAAGGACGGCAAACGCGTCGACCGCTACGCCGGCCTCGCCGTCGCTGCCTCGAAAATGGCCCTCGAGGACTCGGGAATCTCTCACGACTCCATCGATCCCACCAGAGTCGGCGTCATGGTCGGCTCGGGAATCGGTGGCCTCGCCACCCTCGAGGAAAACCACACCACCCTCATCACGAAATCCCCTTCCCGCGTCTCGCCGTTCGTCATCCCCATGATGATCAGCAACATCGGCAGCGGCATCATATCCATGGAATTCGGCCTCGAAGGCCCCAACATGGTCGTGGTCACGGCCTGCGCCACTTCAAACAACAACATCGGAGAAGCATGGCGCATCATCAAGTTCGGCGACGCCGATGCCATGCTCGCCGGCGGTGCCGAAGCCTCCATCCTCCCCATGGGACTCTCAGGCTTCGGCAACATGCGCGCCCTTTCCCTCCGCAACGATGAGCCGGAACGCGCTTCCCGTCCCTTCGACAAGGACCGCGATGGCTTCGTCATGGGCGAAGGAGCCGGCGTCGTGATGCTGGAGGAACTCGAACACGCCAGGCGCCGCGGTGCCCGCATCTATGCAGAACTGATCGGCTACGGCGTCAGCGCCGACGCCCACCACCTCAGCGCCCCTTCCCCGGATGGCAGCGGCCCCGCCCGCGCCATGCTCATGGCTCTCCGCCACGGCCGCAGCAACGCCTCGGATGTCCACTACCTCAACGCCCATGCCACCTCCACGGGCCTCGGCGACATCGCGGAAACCAAGGCCATCAAACTGGCCTTCGGCGATCACGCGACATCCAGTCTCATGGTCAGTTCCACCAAGAGCATGACCGGACACCTCCTCGGCGCAGCCGGCGGGGTCGAACTCGCCGCGAGCGTCCTCGCCATCCGCGACAACATCGTCCCACCAACGATCAATCTGGAAAATCAGGACCCGGAGTGCGACCTCGACTGCGTGCCCAATCATGCCCGCGAAGCAAAAGTCGATGTCGCCATGAGCAACAGCTTCGGCTTCGGTGGCCACAATGCCACGGTGCTGGTCCGACGCTTCTCCTGACGCCCCTGCCGGGAGGACCCACCCGCAGGCCAAGGAAGGCCGCACCCGTGAATCAGGGTGCATTTCTGCTGGATCCTGACAGCCTCCTGAGCGTTCTTCCAGAAACTCCTGCCCCTGCGCCGGATCTTCTCTCTCCCCATGACACGCCTCTCCATCCGCCTCGCCCCCGCGCTGCTGATCGCCTGCGCCACCCTGCACGCAGAACAACCGGCCGTCGCCAGCAAGGAAGCCGCCGACACAGCCTTCAGCCGCCAACCCTATCCCCAGCTGGCGACCCCCTCCTCCATCACCATCGTCTGGCGCTCCCGCACCCCCGGAGCACCCGTCCTCCAGGCTGGTACCCGCAATGGTCAATGGACCAGCAAAGTGAGCGCCGACCAGATGACGGTCCGCCGCACGGACAAGGACGGTGGCTCCAGCAGCGGGACCCCGCTCCTCCACTCGGCACCCGATGGCACGTGGCAGTACGAAGCCACCCTCACGGGACTGCAGCCGGACACCGAATACTTCTACGCCATCAGCGATGGTGCCAATACCCTGACCCCCAAAGACTCCTCCTGCCGCTTCCGCACGCTCCCCAAGCCCGGTACCGCCAAACCCTTCTCTTTCTGGGTGGTCGGCGACAGCGGAACCGGCAGCGACAGCCAGAAGGCGGTTCACACTGCCTTCAAGGAATGGCGCAGGAAAGCCAAAACGGATGTCGACTTCTATGTCCACGTCGGTGACATGGCCTACAACTTCGGCAAGGACTCGGAATTCCAGTTCGGCTTCTTCGAAATCTACGCCGACACCCTCCGAGGGCTCACCTGCTGGCCTGCCATGGGCAATCACGAAGGCGGAACTTCCAACGGAGCCACCGGCAAAGGCCCGTACTACGATGCCTACATCGTTCCCACCAAAGGAGAAAGCGGCGGGCTCCCCAGTGGAACCGAGGCCTATTACTCATGGGACTACGGCCGCACCCACTTCATCGCCCTCGATTCCCACGACCTTCCCCGCAAGGCCGACGGTGCCATGGCCCAGTGGCTCAAAGCCGACCTCGAGAAAACCAAGGCCGACTGGATCATCGCCTACTGGCATCACCCCCCCTACACCAAGGGATCGCATGACTCGGACAAGGAAAAGGATCTCATCGAAATCCGGGAACACCTCCTCCCGATCATCGAATCGGGCGGCGTCGACCTCGTGCTGACTGGCCACAGCCATGTCTACGAACGGTCGTTCCTCCTCAACGGAGCCTACTCCAATCCAACCGTCGCCGCGAATGGCGTGCTCGACGACGGCACGGGCAACCCCTCGGACGGTGGGCCCTACCGCAAGGTCCCGGGCATCGTCCCCAACAGCGGGACCATCCAGATCGTCGCGGGACACGGTGGCCAGGCCCTCGCCCGCAAGGACAATCCCAGCCCCGTCATGTGGAAAACCATCACGGAATGGGGCTCGGTGCTCGTCAACGTGAACGGCAAAACCCTCACCGCCATGATGCTGGACGCCAATGGCAAGGAACGCGACACCGTGCAGATCGTGAAAGATGCCAGAAGCATCCCGAAACCGATCGCCAATCCCAAGGCCCCCGGCACCCCGGAAGGGCCCACCCGCCTCAAAAGCCGCGTCACCCTGCCCACCGGCTCCGGCGCTTCCTCCAACCCGTGAAGTCCTCCCGGCGATGCCTTGGCCTGCTGCTCGTGGCCATCGGCGGGCTCACTGCGGCCACTGCTGATCCCGGCCACGAGATCAACATCGAAGCCCTCACCGCCCAGCTCGCGAAAACCCCGGACATCCCGGAACTGTACTACCAGCGCGCCGTCAATTACCGGGAAACAGGACAACTCGAGGAGGCCCGCAGCGACTTCGGCAAGGCACTCTCCCTCGACCCGGCCTTCCTCCCGGCCGGTCGCGAACTGGCGAGACTGGACGACGAAGCGGGCCACCGCGCCGACGGCATTGCCCGGCTCCGCCTGCTCCTCGCCAATCCCCCGTCCGCGGCGGCCTTTCACCTGCCAGGCTGCTGGTCGGCACTCGCCGACCTCCTCCTGCGCCATGGCGATAATGAGGAAGCCCTCGCCGCGGCCAGCAAAGGCATCAGCCTTTCGGAAACCCTCAGCATCGACCTTCTCCTCTTCCGCGCCGAAGCCCAGCGGCGCCTCGGCCGACACGCGGAACGAGTCGACGACCTCGCCGCCGCCGCCGCCGAACTCAAAAGCATCGTCCTGCGCATCGCCTGGATCGAGGCCCTCATCGATGCCGGCCGCACCACCGACGCCCTCCCGGAAATCGACCGCGAGATCGCCTCGTCACGCTTCACTGCTTCCTGGCGCATCCGCCGCGCCCGCGCCCTCATGGCCGCTTCCCGCAAGGCCGAAGCCTTCGGGGAACTCGACCTCGCCCTCGCCGAAATCGAGACCCGACTCCGGCCGGAACGTCCGGATCTTTCCCTGCTCTGCGAAAAGGCTCTCATTCACGCCCTCAGGGACAATCTCACGGAAGCGGAAGCCGGGCTCGCCCTCGCAAGGGAACGCGGCGCGGATGCATGGATGACGCGTGTGCTCGAATCCGCTCTCGCAGGCCGCAGGAAGACGGCCGTCCCCGGCGGGAAAGCCCCGCCTCCCTGAACGCGGCTCAGCGCGTCCGGCGGTCGCTCAGCCTCCGCTTCCGCCACAGCAGCGCAATCACCCCGGCGGTCAGCACCAGCACCACCAGCGGTGCCAGCCCCAGCTTCAGGTTCTCACCGATGAGCGGAATCCGCACCCCGCCTTCCCCGACCATCCATTGACCGCTGCGCAGCCCCCGGGAGGTGCGGCTCACCAGCGCAAACATGCCCACTCCAAAAATCCAGCCGGCGTGCAGCCCCATCGGCAGCGCCAGCGACCTCGTGAAACCACGCGTCCACGCCAGAATCAATCCCACCACCAGCAGGGTCGAAAATTCCGACACAAACCGACCCGGATCTCCATAGCTCCGGAAAATAATCCCCATCATCGCATAGCCGGACGACCATCCCACTTCACCAGCGGCCAAACTGTCCGGCAGAGGATCCGGTGGCTTCACGAGATGCAGTACCGCGAAGAATGCGGACACCAGCACCACCGCCACGATCCGCCGGACGGCACGCATGGCCATTCCCAGAAACACCCCGCGGAAGAGAAACTCCTCGATCAGGGGCACCACGGCCGCCGCCATGAGAATGCGCGGCAGTTTGCTCAGCAGTTTGGGATCCACCCGCCACTGATACGCCCCCCGCCACAGAAAGAACGCGCCCATCGCCAGCAGCAGACCCGCCGCCACCAGAAAGCCTCCCGCGTAATCCTGCCAGCGGTGCCGGTTCGGCTCAAGACCCAGCGCTGACCGCGTCACTCCCATCCATCGCAGAAACGGCCACAGCCAGCCCAGCGCCGCAAACAGAAACGCCCGGTTGAAATACCGCCCGAAATCCGAATCGCCAAGCTTCCCTGCCAGCCAGCCCAGTCCCGGGGTTCCCCCAAGCCCGCGGCCCTCCACCCAGCCAGCCACCGCCTTGCCGGCATACCACAACACAGGAGCCAGCGCCCCGGCGGTCACGATCACCGTCGCCAGAAACAGTACAATCAGAACGACGGGATTCCGCAGCACCCCGGGTCCGCCCCGCTCTGTCGGCCGCGCACTCAAACGGTCCCGCAGATGGTCCGGCCACTGCTCAGCAGGTCATCACAGGCCTGCTTGAGGCGCGCCGCCAGCCCCGCTTCGCCCTTCTTCAGGTAGGCCCGGGGATCATACGCCTTCTTGTCACCCACCTCGCCATCAATCTTCAGGACTCCTTCGTAATTCCGGAACAGATGATCCACGATCGGCCGCGTGAAGGCATACTGGGTGTCAGTATCGATGTTCATCTTCACAACCCCGTAACCAAGCGTCTCGCGGATCTCCTCGAGCGGTGTCCCGCTGCCCCCGTGAAACACCAGATCCATCTCGGCCGTCGCACCATACTTGTCCGTCACCGCCTTCTGCCCATCCCGCAGAATCGTCGGCTTCAGCTTCACCGCACCGGGCTTGTAGCTGCCATGCACATTCCCGAAGGTCGCCGCAAACATGAATCGACCCACTCCATGAAGGGTCTCGTACACCGTCACCATGTCTTCGGGGGTCGTGTACAGCTTGTCATTCGAAACCCCTGACGTGTCATGCCCGTCTTCTTCCCCGCCCACCACACCGGCCTCCACCTCAAGGATGATCTCCAGATCCACGCACTGCTGCAGCAGTTCCTTCGAAACCTTCAGATTGTCCGCGAGCGACAGTTCGGACCCGTCAAACATGTGACTGTTGAAGAGATTGCCCTGGCCGGAGGCCCGGCGCGCCTCGGTCGCCGCCAGCAGCGGCTTGAGAAACTTATCGACGTTCTTCGGATGACAGTGATCCGTGTGCAGCGCCACCAGCACACCGTAGCGCTCAGCAAGGCGATGCACCGCCTCCGCCAGCACAATGCCTCCGAGCGCCATGTCCTTCACGGACGTACCCGACGCAAATTCCCCGCCGCCGGTCGAAACCTGAATGATGCCATCGGACTTCGCCTCGGCAAAGGCCCGCAGCGCCCCGTTGATGGTCGGAAGCGACGTCACATTGATCGCTGGATAGGCATAGCCACCCTTCTGAGCGGCGTCCAGCATGGCGGCGTATTGTTTCGGTGTGGCTACAGGCATGGTTCTTCCTCGTAAACGTTGATGTCGACCTCCCCCATGCGCAGTTTGACCGCTGCCGCAAGCCCCGAATCCCCACGGACCACCCTCAGACTTTCCCGGCTCTACTCAAGCCCCAGCCAACGACCCACCGGCGGCTGCGCCACCAGCAGCCAGAGCGACAGCCCGGCCGTGACTCCCGTCCACAGCAGCAGCCACGGATTCTTCAGCAACTGCTCCGGCTCGAGGTGCGCTGCCCGCTCGCTCATGGCATGCCGGAAATAGGCAATGATCGCCAGGAGAATCACCGGAAAAACCAGCACCTGACCCCGCAGCGGCGGCAGCGACGCCATCGCCAGCCCCGTCCCGAAACAGAAGAGGTTCGCATACGTGATCATCGCGATGATCAGACTGTTCTCCGTGTAGACGCTGAAGGACTTCCGGTACCGGCCGCTGACCTCGGGGTCATTGATGAAACGGAACTCCGCATAGCGCTTCCCCGTCATCAGCAGCGCTCCGAATGCCCACCACGCCAGCACTATCGTACCCGGTGGCCAATGCCACGGCCACTCCTGCGGAGCCAGCGCAAACCAGCCCAGCCACAGCCGGATGGGATTGTTGAAACTCTCGGCAATCACATCCGCAAAGGCCCGGTCCTTCAGCCGCACCGGCGGGATGTTGTAGACCACTCCGCTCAGCAGCAGCATCGCCAGCGCCAACCCGTACCCCCGCCCGAACCCCCAGTGCGCCAACCCGAATCCCGCCACCACCAGCACCGCCATCAGACCCCACAGCAGCGGCACCCTGACCTTCCCCGCAGGAATCCCCCGGTGCCGCTTGGTGGGATGCAGCCGGTCAAACGGCGCGTCCAGAATCTCGTTCAGAATGTAATTCGCGGACGCAATGAGACACGCCGGCACCAGCGACAGCAACGCCGGCAGCACCGCGTCTCCATGATCCCACTGCTCCGGATGCAGCGCCAGCAGCACCACATGACCGAACACGATGAAGATATTCTTCAGCCAATGATCCGGTCGCGCAATTTTCAGATATTCCAGCATGGGGCAGCCGTGCGATCCTTGGCGCGGCCACCCGCGGTGTCATGCGGAAAAAGCCTCATCTCATTTCGGCGTTCGACAGCCGCCATTTTCCGTCCAATGTCCCCTCCCGTTCCCTTCCGACTGCTTCACACCCATGCCGCTCGAGGACCTCCGCCAGAAAATCGATGCCATCGACCGCGACCTGCTGCGGCTCCTCAATGAGCGCGCCGACCTCGTCCACGAGGTCGGTCTCGTCAAAAAACAGCAGGGCCTGCAGATCTACGCTCCCGAACGCGAGGAAGCGGTCTTTCAGGGCCTCTTCCGGAAGAATGCCGACATGCAGGGCCGTCTCCCGGACAAAAGCATCCGCGCCATCTACCGCGAAATCATGTCGGCGGCTCTCGCCCTCGAGGACGACCTCTGCATCGCCTTCCTCGGCCCGGAAGGTACATGGACACACCAGGCCGCTCTCGGCCGCTTCGGAGCCAGCGTCCGCTACGCCCCGCTCGAATCTCTCGAACAGGTATTCGATGCCGTGGCCCGCCGCACCGCCCACTACGGAGTCGTACCCGTCGAAAACAGCACGGAGGGCGCCGCGGTTCATACGCTCGATCTCTTTGCCGACAGCCCGGTCCAGATCTGTGCCCAGATTCTGCTACGCATCGACAACTGCCTGATGTCCCGCGGGCCCACCGAGGAGATCCGGGTCGTCTACAGCCACGCCAATGTCTTCGCCCAATGCCGCCATTGGCTCCAGCGCCACCATCCGCAGGCCGATCTCATCGAGGTCCCCAGCACCATCCGCGCCGCCGAAATCGCCTCGCGGACTCCGTACGCCGCCGCCCTCGGCGGACCCCTCGCCGCCCAGCTCCACGGCCTCACAATTCTCGCCCACAGCGTCCAGGACAGCGCCACCAATGCGACCCGTTTCCTCGTCCTGAGCGACCGCACGGCTCCGCCCAGCGGCCGCGACCGCACTTCGGTGATGTTCAGTATCCGCAATGAACCCGGCTCACTCTTCCGCGCCCTGGCCCCGTTCAGCAATCTCCACCTCAACCTTTCCATGATCGAAAGCCGCCCCTCGCGGCGGCGCGACTGGGAAGTGTTCCTCTTTGTCGATGTTCAGGGTCACTGCACCGAAGATCACGTCCAGAAGGCCATCGCCGAACTCCAATCGCACTGCACTTTCGTCAAGGTACTCGGTTCCTACCCGGTCACCTCGGATGACACCCGGTCCTGAACCTTCCCTTTGGCCCGGCCCACCGACCCGACATGAATGATGCCGCGCTTGCCTCTCCCGCCGACCCGGCGCGGCCAGCCGAAACCGGCCGACGCAGCGGGACCCGCATCCTCCTGCGTCACGGCGGCATCGCGCTTTTTCTCGCAGGATGGTGGTGCTTCCCGGCGGGCATCGTGCACGAGGTCTGGCTGTGGGCGCTCCTGCTCCCGGCGCTCCTGTTTCACCACCGCGAAACTGCCCGCCAGTTTCAGCCCGGCGGCACCATCCTCCCGGCAGCTGGCTGGCTGGCCACCCTCCTCGTCCTCTCCATCGCAGCCGGACATCTGGAGGGACGCAGCGAATTCCTGCATGCCATCCGCGACATCGCCGCCCTTCTGATCTTCCTTGCCAGTACCTCGTCCGCGGCCACGGACCTCCAGTGGATGAAAACCGCCCGGCGCTTCTGCGTCCGCATCGCCATCATCTCGGCGGTCGTCAGCCTCGCGGTCTTCTGGGGCGTCAATGGCGGCGCTCATTTCGGTGAACGCCTCCGCAACTGGTTCGTGCACGGCGGACAGCACCCCGTGCCCACCGGAATCTCATGGGGCTTTGCCGCGGTCTGGGCCGCTACAGGATACGTGGCCGCCCAGACGCCACGGCGCCGCCTCCGCTGGGCCATCGGCGTCGGGATGCTCTCGTTCGCCATGTGCTGCTGCCAGAGCCGCGGCGCGGCCCTCGCCTCGACCGCCGGATTTGCCACTCTCCTCGTCGCCGGGGGCTGGCGCCGGGCATGGGTCCCGCTGGTCATCGCCATCGGCTGCGCCGCCACTTTCCATGGCGTCTCCACGGCCCTAGCATGGCGCGCCGAACAATCCCGCACCAATCCCAAGGCCCAGCTCGTGCCTTCGCTGCCTCCCGACCCCGGCCTTGAACGTCTCTCCCAGGATGGACTCCGCAGCTGGATCAACCGCGGCGACACCGGCCGCATCCACCTCTACGGCATCATCCTCTCAAGACTCAGCAACCCAGAGGAACGCCTCCTGGGCAAAGGCTGGCTCGCCCCGGATTCCGCCGCCGCCGAGGTCGGCTGGCCCGCGGACCATCCCCATTCGGTCTGGGTCGCCACCCTCTACCACCACGGACAGAGCGGAGCTGCCGCCCTCGCGTTCCTCATGGCGTTCTTCCTCTACCGCGCCTTCTCGGTCGCTCGCCACCACAGGGAACCGGAACCCATTACCCTCCTCTGCTTCGGGATCACAGCCTGCCTCTTCGATGGACAGGCACTCCACTCCTTCACCACCCTGCCACGCTACGAAGCCTTCGTCTTCTGGCTGCCCGTCGCCCTCTGCAACGGTCGCTGGCTCGCTCCTGCCAGTCTACCCGCGGAGCAGAACGATCTCTGACCTCCGCCGCGGCCCGGATGGCAACGCGACGCCTACTTCGCGGGCACCTTAAGGAGCGGTCCGAGGAGCGCCGCCACCTCTCCGGCTGACCCCGCAGAACCCATCAGCAGGCCATCCCGCAGCACGTGCAGCACCGCCGCCGATCCTGGCGCAGGCAGGCGCTGCATCCCAGCCACCCCGGCTACCAGCGACCGGTTCGGTTCGCTTCCATCCAGATATACCAGCGACCCCAGCCCCCGATACCACGGACGCAACGCATCAATCAAAGCCTTCCTCCCCTCCGCATCCGGACGACCACTCACCACCAGATGCAGCGGAGGCTCCGCCAGCAGCTCGGCCGCATGAATGAACCGCACGAAGGCAGCCGGGGTCGCTCCAGCCTGCACCGCAAACCGATCCATGATCTTACGGCACCGCTCGCCATGCACCGCCTTCCCCGTCATCCACCGCAGCCTCGCAAGGTTGACGGCTGAAACCGATCCCGCCGCCAGTTCGGTCGACTCGTCCATCGACTTGATGCGCTGGAAGATCATGGGCGACTCCGGCCCGTCAAAGTATCCCGCGTCGGCCTCATCCCAGAGTTCCCGGTTCTGGACTTCCTGCAGTTCCTCCGCCTCGCGCAGCCAGCGCCCCTCCCCGGTCGCCTCATGCAGGTCCAGCAGCCCGGCCACCAGCATCGCATAATCCTCCGCAAATCCCGGGACCCCGGACGGGCCGTCCAGAAACGCATGCAGCAGACCACCGTCGGGACGCTTCATCTTCGTCAGAATGAATTCCGCCGCCTTCACCGCACGCCCCAGCATGACATCATCTCCCGCATGAAATCCCGTGCGGGCCAGCCCGGAAATCATGACGCCGTTCCAGCTCGTCAGCACCTTGTCCTCCAGCGTCGGGCGTGGCCGTCTGCGCCGGGCCTCGAGGAGCTTGCCCCGCGCATCCTGCCACGTCCGCATGACCTCGGCTTCGGTCATGCCTGCCTGCTGCGCAACCTCCGCGGGGGACCTCTGCCGGATCAGCAGGTTCGCCCGTGGCAACCGCTCCCGCATGGGCGAATCAACCGGCAGATTCCCCCGGTCAGCGATGCCGAACATGGCCCGCAGCACAGGAACCGCCCGCTCCCCGGCCACCGCATCCACTTCCGCCTTTTCCCACAGATAATGGACGCCCTCCTGCATCTCACCCGACTCCGCCGGGCTACTCGAACCCTCCGCACAGTAGAATGCCCCACCCGGATGCGACAGCTCGTTCGTGGCATACCCCAAGGCATCACGGGCTGCCTCCGCAAAGGCCCGCTCACCGCTCACCTGAGCCGCCGCCGTCAGTACCTGCGCCATGGCACCCTGATCGTAGAGCATCTTCTCGAACTGTGGAACCGCCCAGTACGCATCGGTGCTGTAACGGTGAAATCCTCCCGCCAGCTGATCATGAATGCCACCCGCCAGAATCCGCCGCAGGGTCGCCACCACCATCTCCACAGACTCCGCGGCACGCCCAAAACCCGCCGCACGCTCGGTGACCCCATGGCGCAGCAGAAACTCCAGATTGTACGGCTGCATGAACTTCGGCTGCTGACTGAACCCCCCGTTCACCGGATCGTACAGACTCCTCATCTTCTCAAAGGCGGTCGCCCGCACCTGCGACGCAAACCTCCGGAACGCCTGGTCCTTCCACTCTGCCTTGCCCGCGCGCCCGGACAACAGGGCCGCCGGCACCGGCCGCAGCCTCTCCATGACTGACTGCACTTCCCGAGGGGTCAGTTCCGCAAGTACATCGTCCACCACTGCGCCCGGCAGATACCCAACGGCAGCCTGAAGGTCGTCATCACCCAGACCACGGAATTTCTCCACACGCTTCGCCGGAGCCAGCGCGAGAAAATCAGTCACCCCCCGCACTTCGGGATTCCCACCGGGATCCGGCCCCGCCCACATCCTGCGGTAATCCTCGAGATAACGATCCGCCGCCTCCCTCGCCTGGCGGCCCGCATACGCCGCATCCACTGTCCATGCGTTGGCAACATGCTCCACGGTGGTCTCCCACGAAGCGCTCGATCCGGAGGAAACCTTCGGAAAATACACGCCGGAAAAATACGGCAGCCCGTCCGGCGTCAGCCATATGTGCAGCGGCCAGCCACTCTGCTTCTGCTTCCAGAACACATAGTGCAGAAACGCGTTGTTCACGTCAGGCCGTTCTTCCCGGTCCACCAGCACATTCACAAACCGCTGGTTCATGAACCGCGCCACTACAGGATCGCTGAAGGTCTCGCGCTGCATCCGCAGCGACCACGGACAACTCGCATACCCGATCGAAACCAGCACCATCCGGTTCTCGGCCTTCGCCTTCCGGAAGGCCTCCTCACCCCAGGGATACCAATCCACGGGATCGTTGGCGTGCTGCCTCAGAAAAGCCGACTGCTCGACGCTCAAGCGGTTCGCCGTACCCGCCACCGGCAACGGCCCCACCGCCCCGGCCACTTCCTCGTCAACCACCGTCCGGACCGCCGTCGGCGGCTTTCCGCACCCCGCCAGCACCAGCAACCCCAGCAGCCCAGCACCCGGAAAGATCGTTCGGATTCTCATGCACGGAAACAATTTCACCAGCCGACCATGCCCGCCCGCCCCCCGGATTTCAATTCTTTTCCCGAAACACTGCCGTCACTTCACCTTGCATCCTGCCTCATCGACCGTTTCATGACCGCATGCCTGAAACGGTCACCATCAGGGTTCCCGGCAGCACCTCGAACATCGGCCCAGGCTTCGATTGCCTCGGGATCGCTCTCGCTCTGCACAACGAACTCACCGTCACCCGGACTCCCGGACCTCTGAGTGTCTCGCCGGCCCACACCATGCTGCGGGAATGCGCCCGACTCTACTTCCGCCGCACCAATGTTCCGGAATTCGGGTTCCATTGGCAGGTAGCCGGAAACGTCCCCATCAGCCGTGGCCTCGGCAGCAGCGTCACCATGCGCCTCGGCATCCTCGCCGCGCTCAACCACCTGAGCGGTTCCCCCCTCACCCGCGAAGGCCTCTTCGCCCTCTGCAGCGAAATCGAAGGCCACCCGGACAATGCCGGACCTGCCACCTTCGGCGGATTCGTGCTCACCGACGCCCGCGGCGAATTCTTCCGCTTCCCCGTCGATCCCCAGCTGAAATTCGTCCTCCTCATCCCGGACATGGAAATTCTCACGGAACACGCACGCCGCGTGCTGCCTCCCTCCATCCCGCACCGCGACGCCGTCCTCAACGTCAGCAACGCCTGCGCCATCACGGCAGCATTCGCGACCGGGCAGTACCGCAGAATGCGCGACTGCTTCGGTGACACCCTGCACCAACCCTACCGCGTCCACCTCGTGCCAGGGCTCTTCTCCATCATCGAGGACGGCATCAACGCCGGTGCCATCGGTGGCTTCCTGAGCGGTTCAGGATCCACGGTCTGCTGCCTCGCCCTCGACGAGGCGGCTCCCTCCGTCGCCACGGCCATGCTCTCGGCATGGCCCGGACCCGCCCCCGCACAAATCCGCACGGTCACCGCCGACAACGACGGCCTCAAGGTCATGGCCTGAGCCCAACCCCAGCCATGGCGAGCGAAAACCTCGACAGTCTCGAACAGTGGGGCGTGGAAGTCATCCTCGGGCAGCGCCGCGGCTTGCGCGCCGGCACCCTCAGACTCTTCCTCAATGGTCTCTCCCGCATCTTCCACGGGCTCGTTCAGGGCCGCCTCGCCCTCTTCCGCCACCGCGTCAAAACCGATTACTACCTCGGAGCAACCGTCATCAGCATCGGCAACCTCACTGTCGGTGGCACCGGCAAGACGCCGGTCGTCGAAATGCTCGCCCGGCGCCTGCGTGAAGAAGGCCGCCGCGTCGCCATCCTCAGCCGCGGCTACAAGCGCGTCAAACCGCCCCTCCGCACCCGCCTCTTTCAGAAATTCACTGGCCGCGATACGGAGGTTCCCCCGCTCATTGTCAGTGATGGCACCCATCTCACCGGCGACCCGGCTCACGCGGGCGACGAACCATGGATGCTGGCCCGCAACCTCCCCGGCGTCGCCGTGGTCGTTGACAAGGACCGCGTCAAAGCAGGCCGCTGGGCCGTCCGGGAACTCGGATGCGATACCCTTCTGCTCGACGACGGTCTCCAGTACCTGCGACTCCGCCGCCGCCTCGATATCGTCCTCGTCGACCGCAACGCTCCCTTCGGCAACGAGTTCCTCCTCCCTCGCGGCACCCTCCGCGAACCTCCCCGCAACCTCCGCCGCGCCAGCCACATCTTCCTCACCAAATGCGACAGCGCCGATGGCCACGACGAAATCCGTGACCGCATCCGCCGGTTCAACCGCACCGCTGAAATCATCCCCTGCCGCCATCGGCCCGTCATCCTCCAGAACGTCTACCATCCCGACGACCAGAAACCTCTCGAATTCCTCCGCGGCCGCAAGGCCGGCACCATCTGTGGAATCGCCGCCCCCGAAAGCTTCGAACGCATTCTCCGCAGCCTCGGATGCGAACCCGTGCTGACCAGACGCTACACGGACCACCACCGCTACACCGAGGACGAAATCAATGAGTGCATCCTGCGCGCCGATGACCAACTGGCCGACTGCGTCATCACCACGGAAAAGGACAGTGTCCGCTTCCCCTCCCTCGAGAAAACCCTTCTCCCGGTCTACTTTCTCCGCGTCGAAATCGAAGTCCTCGACAACGCCCCGGCTTTCGAGGAATGCATCTCCCGAATCTGCCGCCCCATCGGTGCGGCCCCACCCATGAAAATGCTGTGAACCCGCAGTCCGAAGCCAACTTCCTCAGGGAGAACGAGGCGCTTGCCCGCCTCCTGCGCCGCACCCTGCCCGCAGCCTCCCGGAAAACCGACCGCCCCCTGCAGATCCTTGACCTCGCCTGCGGCCCCTGCCGCGAAGCCAGTACCCTCGTGCAGACCCTCCGCGAACGCCAACCCGAGGCTTCAGCGATTCGCTTCGTCGGTGCCGACATCCGCCGCCGCGAACTCGAAGAGGCCGCCGCCCGCGCCCGCGCCGCCGACCTCCACGACGCCGAATTCATCACCACTGACTGTTCGCAACTCGACCGGATCCGCTCGCTCGGCGACAACTTTGACCTCGCCTTTCTCCGCCACCAGAACTTCTGGAACGACCCCGCCGCCTGGCGTCGCATTTTCGCACACGGTCTCGCCCGCCTCCGCGACGATGGACTCCTCGTGATCACGAGCTACTTCGACCGCGAACACGAACTCGCGACCGGTGCCCTCGAAGCGGCCGGCGCGGAACTCATCGTCTCCACCCGCAATGAGGAATCCATCGCCCTCTCCACCCCAGGCAAATCCGTCGACCGTCACCTCGCGGTCTTCCGCCGCCGCCGCAATCACCCGCTCTGATGGCTACCGCGTCTCACCTCATCTCGGCTGCCGACCGGCTCCGCAGCAGACTCGCCGGTCTCCAGTTCCCCTCCCCCGTCACCCACGTCTACAACCCGCTCGAATATGCCTGGGATCCGCACACCGCATGGATCCGCCGCTTCGCCACTGGTCCGC
>JBIICE010000261.1:0-5000 GCA_044239025.1 Verrucomicrobiales bacterium | reverse complement strand
CCGCCACTGGCGCTACATCCGTTATGCGGACGGCAGCGAGGAACTCTACGATCTGCGCCGTGACCCGCACGAGTGGACGAACCTTGCAGGGCGTCCCGAGACCGAGGCGAAGCGCCGGGAACTGGCGGCCCAGCTGCCGCAACCGGATGTTCCGGCGGTGTCCGGCAGTGCGCATCGCATTCTTTCGAGGATCGGGGAAAGCGACCGCTGGCAATGGGAAGGCAGCGAAATCGTTCCGGGCAGTCCCATTCCCGGGATGGATGACTGAGCGGGAAATCGCTTCCGCTTCCGCTGGACAGCCCCGCCACCATATTTAAGCTCGCCGGATGATCGTGCGTCCCTTACAAGCCGCTGCCGCCCTCCTGACTACCGTCCTTTGCCTTGCGCTCGGGGCGTGCAAGTCGACAAAGAAGGGCGATGAAATCGTGGACTATACCTCGCCGGACACCGGGCTGTCTCCGGCGGAGTATCCCTTCGATGAGAATGGCACGTACCGGGAGGACTGGGCCTCCGGTGGAGCCAGCCGGGACGTGGCCAGCAACACCGTGGAGGATCTCTACAGCGACCCGGTGAAGTCCGAGGAGAAGCCGAAGCGTGCGTCCACTTCAGTGGCGGGCACGGCAGCGGCGGGAGCTTCGGCAGGCACCGTGGCCGCCGTCACCAGCAAACCGAAGACCACCACGACCACCAGTTCATCATCGCGGTCGACGGCTTCGGCAAAACCGAAGGTCACGACGTCTTCCGGTTCCCGTTCCAGTGCGTCGTCGTCCCGCCCGAAGACGACCACCAAGCCGAAGACGAGCACTGTGAAATCCAGCACGAAAGCGAAGCCGAAGCCGAAGACGGTCGCGAAGACCAAGCCCAAGCCCAAGCCGGCTCCAGCCAAGCCCAAGCCTTCGTATGTGAAGGTGCAGCAGGGCGACACGCTGTCATCGATCTCGCGCCGCACAGGCGTTCCGGTATCGTCGCTCAAGTCCTACAATGGGATGAAGTCCGATTTCCTGCGCACCGGCCAGACGCTTACGGTTCCGCCGCGCAAGCGCTGACGGATGACACATTCTGCTTTCCCGTGCGCCCCGTGGCCGTTATGACCGCGGGGCGCATTTTATTTTACTGACGACTGCATGAACTGGAAGCTCACTGCCGACCTCATCGTGATCGGGGCCTATTTCGCCGCCATTCTGGGTATTGGATTCTATTTCAGCCAGAGGAACCGGGATGTGAGTGAATTCACGCTCGGGGGCCGCTCGATTCCGTGGTGGGCGGTCCTCGCCTCGATCCTCGCATCGGAAATCAGCGCGGGAACTTTTTTCGGGACGCCCGGCGAAGGTTTTCACCTGCGCAACTTCACTTACGCCCAGCTCCTCATCGGCTACATCCTCGCGAGGTTCGTGGTCAGCGGCGTCTTCATTCCCGCCTTCTACCGTCACAATGTCGTCAGCATCTATGAATTCCTCGAAACGAGGTTCGGGCCACGCACGCGGCGGGTCGCCAGCGGTGTGTTTCTGCTGACCCGGGCGCTTGCGAGTGGTTCGCGGCTGTGGGTGCCGACCGTCCTGCTCGTGATCCTGTGGAATCTCATGCATCCCGGCGAACGGCTGGGCGCATGGGATCAGTTCTGGATTTCCGGGGCCGCCCTCGTGGTCGTGAGTCTGCTCACCGCCCTCTACACGGCGATCGGTGGCATCAAGGCGGTCATCTGGACCGATGTGATCCAGATCGCCGTCCTGTTCGGCGCACTCGGTTTTTCCCTCTGGTATCTGCTGGGACACATTCCGGGGGGCTGGAGCGGCGCGGTCGCTCATCTCACGGCACCCGGCGACCTTCAATTCATGCGCGTGCATGGCGACAGTGTCGAAAAGGCCATCGCGGCGGCGCAGGCCGCTGGCCAGCCCCCGCCATCCTTTTCCCTGTGGCAGCAGATCCGGAGCATTCTGGAAAGCGAATACACGATCTGGGCGGCCGTACTCGGCAGCATGTTCACGACCATGGCCACCCACGGGACCGATCAGGACATGGTGCAGCGCATGCTGACCGCGAAGAACCGGCGTGAGAGTGCCCGCGCCACCATCTTGTCGGGCGTGGCTGATTTCCCCGTGGTCTTTGCGGTGCTGGCCATCGGGATTCTGCTCTCGGTCTACTATCAGCACGTGGTGACCGACCCGCTGCTGCCGCGCAATGCGAAGGGCGAGCCGGAGAGCGGTCAGATCTTCCCGCATTTTGTTCTCACCGTGATGCCTGGCGGCCTGCGTGGACTGGTGATTGCCGGTGTGCTCGCCACGACCATGGGATCGCTGGGGACCGCGCTCAATTCGCTCGCCACGAGTTACTGCCGCGATTTCCACTTCCGCTGGTTCCGCACGCCCGAAGATGAAACGGCGCGGGTTTCAGTGATCCGCTGGGCCACCGTGGTCTTTGCGCTCATTCTGATCGGCATCGGGCTGCTGACGGCCTACATCAAGGCTCACAATCCCGATCTGCGCATCATTCCGATCATTCTCGGGAGCTTTGGCTATACCTACGGTTCGCTTCTCGGAGTCTTCATGGTGGGTTTGTTCACGAAGACCCGGGGCAACGAGAAGGGGAATCTGCTGGCCATGCTCGCAGGCTTTGTGGCGGTGGCGGTGATGACCAATCTGCATACCGGCTTGTACCGCATGATTGTGCCCGACAGCGCCGACCTGCGGCCAGAATGGCTGCCCGAGCTGAAATTCACCTGGCGGATCCTCTGCGGTACCCTCGTGACCTTTGCGGTCGCCGTCTGTTTCCGGACTCCCGAGGAAGCCGTCCGCCGCACGGCCGGGGTGAAGTGATTTCCGTGAATCCTCATGCGCATCGAACTGATCAATACCGGGACCGAACTGCTGCTGGGCAGTACGCTCAACACTCACCTTTCATGGCTGGGTCAGCAGCTGCTGGCACTCGGCCTGCGCATCGGACGGCAGACCGCTATCCCCGATGGCGATGTCATCCGGGAAGCCCTCGCGGAAACCGCCGGGCGCGCCGATGTCGTCATTGTGACCGGCGGACTGGGCCCGACGAGTGACGACATCACAAGGGAAGTGACGGCGGCATGGCTGGGGATTCCGCTTGAATGCGATGAGGCTGTCACGGCACACATTACGGCCTACATGGCCTCGCGGGGACGTCCGCTCAACGAGCCTTCGCGGCGCCAGGCCATGGTGCCGCGTGGAGCCGAGGTCCTCGCCAATCCTCAGGGAACGGCTCCAGGATTGTACCTGCCGCCGCTGCCGGTGCCGGGCACCGGACAGCTGTCGCCGCATCTCTTTCTGCTGCCGGGACCGCCGCGTGAACTCATGCCGATGGTACGTGATCATGTCCTGCCAAGACTCGCCGCGATGGCCCCGCCGGCTCCCGCCATGCGCAATTTCCATCTGGCCGGACTCGGCGAGACGCAGGTCGCCGAAGCTCTCGAAGCGGAACTGACCTCACTCGGCATTCCGGAAATCGGTTACTGCGCCCGCCCCGGCGAAGTCGTGCTCCGGGTCTTTGGATCCCCGGCGCAGCTGGCGGCCGCGGAAACCATGGTGGCAGCGGCCTTTCCGCAGCACTTCTTTTCCTCGAACGATGAAACCATGGAGGAAACCGTGGTCGGGCTCCTCGCAAAGCTGGGGCAATGGGTCTCGCTCGCGGAATCGTGCACCGGCGGCTTCGTGGCGCACCGCATCACGAGCGTACCCGGAGCCTCGCGCGTCCTTGGCCGTGGCTACGTGACCTATGCCAACGAAGCAAAATCGGAACTTCTCGGTGTCCCGCCGGAAACCATTGCCACTCATGGGGCCGTGAGCGCCGCAACTGCCGCCGCCATGGCGACGGGTTGCCTGGCAGCCTCGGGCGCGGATCATGCGCTTTCCCTCACGGGCATCGCCGGGCCCGATGGCGGTACGCCGGAGAAGCCTGTGGGCACGGTCTTCGTGGGACTCGCTTCGCGCGGTGCCGCTGAGCCCCTCGTGCAGCGTTTTCAGTACCGCGTCGACCGCGCTACTTTCAAACAGATGGCTTCGCAGGCCGCCCTCGACCTGCTGCGCCGCCGCCTCATCCGCATGATCTGACCCCCTGACGCCATGACCCGCGAGATCCTCATTGATGTCCTCGAGAAGATCGCCCTGCTCCTCGAACTGAAGGGCGAGAATCCCTTCAAGATCCGTGCCTACCGGACCGGTGCGGAAATCGTGCAGAGCCATCCCGGCGACATCGTGGGCATGGCCCGCGAGAACCAGCTCGATGGCATCAAGGGAATCGGCGAGGCCCTGCGCGACAAGCTGCATGAACTTGCCGTGACCGGACGTCTCGGATTCTACGAGAAGCTCCGTGCGGAATTCCCGGAAGGTCTTTTTGCTCTCTTCGAAGTCCCGGGACTCGGGCCGAAGAAAATCGCCGCGCTCCACCGGGAACTCGGCGTCGCCTCGCTCGCCGATCTCAAGCGTGTCTGCGGGGACGGATCCGCCGCTGCCCTCAGCGGCTTCGGCGAAAAGACCGTCGCGAAGATTCTCGAAGGAATCGCCTTCAATGAACAGCATGCCGGAAGCTTCCGCGGCGACGATGCCGCCCAGGCCGCCCACGAAATCCTCGAATTCCTCCGCTCCATCCCGGAGACCTCGCGCGCAGAAGTCGCGGGCTCGTTCCGCCGCGGCAAGGAAACCGTCCACGATCTCGATTTTTTGGCCGCGAGCCGCCATCCTGCGGCTCTCATGGCGGCCTTCACCACCGCTCCATTCGTGAGTCAGGTCATTGCCAGTGGCGACACCAAGAGCAGCATCCGGCTGTCCAACGGACTGCAGTGCGATCTCCGCGTGGTCAGTAACGCAGAGTTTCCGTACGCCCTCGTCTACTTCACGGGCAGCAAGGAACACAACATTCAGCTGCGCAGCCGCGCCCTGCGCATGGGCTGGACGCTTAACGAGTACCACCTCGCTCCCCATGGCAGCGAAGGCACCCCGGAACCCACCGGGATCCACGACGAAAAAGATGTCCACCGC
>JBIICE010000055.1:0-20217 GCA_044239025.1 Verrucomicrobiales bacterium | reverse complement strand
TCATCTTCCACCCTTTCATCATGCCAGACTCCACTGAGCACCTCATCCTTCTCACGGTACTCACCGCGGTTCTGCTCTCCATCCCGCTCATGGTGCTGCTGCGGCGTTCCTCCGGCCGCATCCCGCCTCCCCTCCCGGAAGCGGATGACCACTTCCCTCTCCACCAATGGTGGCGTCGGCCGGATGCCTTGTTCGCCATCGGACTCATGCTCGCCATCGCCGCGGTCATGGGGCCCGCAGCAGCTTCCCCGGCCAACGGAGGACAACTCAAACTCGACACCCGCCTCCTCGCTTCCCAGATCATCTTCCAGCTGGGACTCGTCTCGCTCGTCATCACCTTCCTCCACCGCATCCGCCATTACCCGGTCTGGCAACTCTTCGGCTGGTTCCGTCAGGGCATCGTCCAGACGCTCGCCTCCGCGGTCCTCTGGATCGTCCCCGCCACCATCGCCGTCGGCATGCTCAACGTCGCCCTCGTCCTCATCCTCAGAATCGCCGGATGGGAACTCCCGCAGCAGCCCATCGTTGATTCCATCCGCCGCTCGGACGACCCCGCCATCCTCGTCCTTTCGGGCATCACGCTCGCCATCGGCGCCCCCCTCATGGAGGAAATCATCTTCCGCGGCGTCATCTACAGCACCGGCCGCCGCTGGTTCCCCCGTTCCTACGCGCTCATCGCCAGTTCGCTCTTCTTCGCTGTCGTCCACGCCAATCTCCTCTCACTGATCCCACTCACCATCCTCGGAGCCCTCTTCGCCCTCGCCTACGACCGCACCCGCAACCTCGCCGTTCCCGTGGTCATGCACAGCCTCTTCAACCTCTCCCAGTTCCTCATTCTCCTCCATGCCCCCAAGGCCCTCCCGTAAATCTCTCGCCGATACCGGAGAAGATCAGATCGTCGCGCTCGTCACCAGAAACCTGCCCCAGACCAGCAGGACCCACACGGGACCAGGCGACGACTGCGCGGTCCTCGGCAGCCCCAACGACCCCTCGCTCACGCTCTTCAAAACCGACTGCCTCGTCGCGGGCATCCACTTCACCATGGACACCGATCCCGCCCGCGTCGGTGCCAAACTGCTCAACCGCGCCGTCAGCGACATCGCGGCCATGGGCGGTCTCCCCCAGGAAGCCCTCATCACGCTCGCTCTGCCCCCGGACCTCCCGCTCACTTGGCTCACGGCCCTCTACCGGGGCCTCACCAAAGCCGCAAAACGCTCCGGCACCGGCATCGCCGGCGGCGAAACCTCGGGCCTCCCCCACGGAAACAGCCCGGTCCTCTCCGTCGCCCTCCTCGGTTCGGTCGAACCCCATTGCCTCGCTCTCCGCTCGGGCGGCAGCCCCGGCGATACCCTCGTCGTGACCGGCCGCCTCGGCGGATCCATCGCCGGGCACCACCTCGACTTCCTCCCCAGACTCACAGAGGCCCGCTGGCTCGTCAGCCATTTCCGTCCCTCTGCCATGATGGACCTGAGCGACGGCCTCGCCCGCGACCTTCCCCGCCTCGCGCAGGCGTCGCACTGCAGCTTTCAGATCGATCCGGAGCGACTCCCGCGCCATCGGGGCTGTTCCCCTCAGCAGGCCCTCGCGGATGGCGAGGACTACGAACTCCTCTTCGCCATTCCCGCCCGGCTGTGGCCCGACCTCGCCCGGGCATGGAAATCCCAATTCCCACGGATTCTCCTGACCGCCATCGGTCAACTCACCCATCCCGGCTCGCCGCCCACCCCGCTCCACGGCGGATGGGAACATTTCTCCCCCACCCACTGACATGCTCCGCACCGACGATTTCGATTACCACCTGCCCGACGATCTCATCGCCAGCCGCCCGCTCGCGCAGCGCGATGCCTCCCGCATGCTCGTGGTCCACCGCGCCGAAAACCGCTGGGAACACCGCTCGTTCCGCGACTTCCCCCGGTTCATGCAACCCAGCGACCTCGTCATCCTCAATAACGTCCGCGTCGCCAGAGCCCGCTTCTTTTCCGACGATGGCCGCATCGAAATCCTCCGCCTCCAGGCGGTCACGCCGAACGACTGGATCTGCATGGTCCGTCCAGGCAAGCGCATGCGCTCCGGCCACACCATCACCATCGGGGGCCACACGGGCACTGTCACCGCCATCGCCGACGACGGCACCCGCCACCTCCACTTCGACCAGCCTCCGGATGACCAGCAGCATGGACACCTTCCGCTGCCCCATTACATGAACCGCAGCGACGACGAAACGGATGAAGACCGCTACCAGACGGTCTATGCCCGCACGGACCGCTCGGACGCAGTCGCCGCCCCCACCGCGGGCCTCCACTTCACCCCGGAAATCCTCGCCACTCTGCCCCACACCAGCATCACTCTCCACGTCGGAGCCGGCACGTTCCAGCCAGTCAAAGCCGAACTCGTGACCGACCACCTCATGCACTCGGAAGATTACGAGGTCTCCCCGGAGGCGGCCGAAACCATCGAGTCGGCTGCCCGCCGCATCGCCATCGGCACCACCGTCACCAGGGTCCTCGAACACTGCGCCGCCACCCACGGGGCCGTCACCCCGCACCGCGGCTCCACCAGCATCTTCATTCACCCGCCATGGACCTTCCGCCGCACGGACGCGCTCCTCACCAATTTCCACCTCCCCAAATCCACGCTCTTCATGCTGGTCTGCGCCATGGGCGGCACCGACCTCCTCAAGGCGGCCTACGCCTCGGCCGTCGCGGAACGCTACCGCTTCTACAGCTACGGCGACTGCATGCTCATCCTCTGAACGGCTTTCCCCGCGGCAAACCTCAGCTGGCCGCCAGCCGACGCCGGCATTCCCGCAGATAGGCCAACGACGCCAACTGCCCTTCCAGTTCGCGCTCCCCACGGAAAACGGGGTCGTGAAACCCCTCGATGTCGATCGCCGCCGCAGAACCGGCCTCGCGCAGAATCTTCATGATCTCCAGCCAGTCGCAGTCCCCGAATCCAGGATTGCGATGCCACGCATACCGCCGCGGTCCGCTGATCCCATGCTGCGCAATCACCTGCCGGTGAATGTTGGCATCCTTTCCATGCACGTGCGCCACCCGCGGAGCCCATAACCTGAGCTGCGCCAGCGGATCAATGAGCTGACACATCTGATGCGCCGGTTCCCACTCGAGCGCGAGTGATGGCAATGGCACCGCCGCAAACATCAGGGCCCATGCATCCGGATGGTGCGCCAGATTCCAATCCCCCGTCTCCCAGTTGCCTCCCTGCAGGCAGTTCTCGAACGCAAACACCAGACCCCGCCCGGCGGCTTCCTCCGCAAGCGGTGCCCACACTTCCTGAAACCTCCCCATGCAGTCGGGCACCGGCTTCCCGGGCTCGCGCCCCGCAAAACACCCGATCACCCTCGTCCCCATCAATGGAGCCGCTTCCATGGCCTCCCGTAGCGCCCGACGCGAAACCTCTCCCAGTTCTCCGGGATGCAGCGGATTCCCGTAAACGCCCAGCGCACTCACCACGGTGCCCGTCTCCTCACAGGCCAACCGGACCCCGTCGGCCAGCGCCAGCAAGGACGGTATCGGCCCGTGCTTCAGCGGAAACGCGGGCTGCCAACTCTCAAATCCATGCTCCGCCATCGCCCGGATCGCCGCTGCCGTCCCGGCACCCGACCGCAGCACAGTCCCCAGCACCGGCCCGCCCGCCGCTCGTCCTTCAACCCGTTCACAATCTCGCTCACTCATCGCGACGACGGCCTCACGAGCCAGCGGAAGGGGTTCAACGACGGCATCGGCCGGTTCTTCGATCGATAATACAGAATCACACAGCCAATCAGGGCACTCAGCCCGTTCACCGCCCACGCGGATATCCCCGCTGGTACATACGCTCCCTCGCCGGCCTTCAGCACCAGCGTCGACAGAAAGAACGCCGCAATGAATAATCCCACCGCCGCAGAAACTCCCGCAAGCATGTTCCGCCGCGAAGCCACAATCCCCAGCGGAGCCGCAATCAGCACCATCAGAAAACACCGGAACGGCAGCGCCAGCCGCCAATGCCGCGCGACCGCAAACTTCGCCCGCGAGGCTTCAGGCAAAGCCGCATTCGTCCGCAGCCACGATTCCAGTTCCGGTACCCCCAGATGCTCGGGGTCCAGACGGTTGCTCAGAATCGTCCCCGGCGTCTCGGGCCACACCGGATCCGCAATCTCAATCACTTCCTTGTACAACCGCCGGGGCGTCTCCAGACGTCCGCCCCCGTCACCGGCCAGAAATTCATAGTCCCATGCCTGAAAAAACGCCCACACCTTCGTTTCCGGATTCCAGGCGGCATTCCGCGCAAAAATCGCCCGCTCGAGCACGCCGGCTCCGTCCTGCTGCAGCAGCCACACCTCCGTAAACCGCCCGGCCGCCCGCGGCGTCAGATTCACCCTCCAGAAATACCATGTCCGGTGCTCCTCGCGGTTCCGGTACAGCACGTTGTAGGTGCTCGTCTGATCGCTCTCGGCCGCATGGCTCTTCTTCTTCGACTTCCCGCTGGCCGCATCCCGCGCGTCCTTCAGCATCTGCTCCTGAATCCGCTGCGCCTGCGGAGCCATCTCGAAATTCAACGCCAGCACCACCAGCGAACACCACAACCCCGCCACCAGCAGCGGCAGAATCACCCGCACCACACTCCGGCCCGCCGTGATCATCGCCACCAGTTCGTTGTGACGCGACATCTTCCCGAGCGCATACAGGGTCGCCAACAGCAGCGCGGGCTCCACAATCGTCGTCAGAATGTGCGGCATCTGCCGAAGATAAAACAGCAGCACTTCCCACGGCCGGAACTTCACTTCCACGAAATCATTCGCATGATTCAGCAGATCCATCGTGATCATGATCCCGGATATCCCCCCCACGCACAGAAAGAACGGCACCGCAAAATTCCGCACCACGTACCGGTCCATGATGCTGCCACCATAATACAGCATCAGCAGCAGCGGCGGACTCAGCGCCAGCAATCCCATCAGCCCCAGCTTCACAAAATAGGGCCCGGGCCGCGTGTCCATCCCCATCGGATCATAAACCACTTTCTCCCAGTTCCCCAGAAAATCCCCACCCACCCATACCAGCCCCACCCAGATCCCCGCCAGCGTGAGCGGCAACACCAGTTCCCGCCCCCGCAGCCGCAGCAGCGCCACCACCAGCGCCGGAAGCAGCAGCAGCGTCCCCAGCCCCATGTGACTCCTGAAAAACTGCTCCATCATCACCCAGCGCTCCTCGGGACGACGCGCAAACCGCAGCTGCTCCTCCACCATGGCATCACTCCCCAGTAACCGCATGTCCCGCAGCGTCAGCCACACAAACAGGGTCACCCCAGCCAGCGCCAGACCAGTCGTCAGATACGGAACCGACCGCACCCAGCGCAGCAACACCCCCGCTGTCTCCCGGACAACGCTGACATAGGCTCCAACTCGGCGCGGCATCTTGAAAAAAGGCTCACGCTCCGCTGCCCGCTCGCCTCCCCACCGTCAACCGCAAGCGTCCCCACCCGGAGGAACCGCATGCACCCCGGCCAGCAGCACATGACCGCCTCCTTTGTGCAGTAATGCCGCAAACTTGGCAGCGCTGCAATATTTTCTTGCAGAATATTTCGCTCCCCGTATTTGTGGCAACGGCAGCAATCGCTGCCGATCGCAAAACTGAACCCACCAATCCCATGAATCCGTTCCTCCGACCCTGCACCGCCACGCGATTCCTCTCGCTCCTGCTACTCGGCTCCTCCGCATGCCATCCGGAAGCGGCCACGATCCACTGGAACATGAACAGCCAATCGCCCGCCGGGACGCTGCCGGGCGGCCTGACGGTCTCGACCCTCTCCCGCGGCAACAACAACGGAACGACCACCCTCCTCTCCACCACTTCGGCTTCCTCCGGATACTCGTTCGTCGTGGACGGAACCACCACCCCTGCCTCGGGAACCAGCAATGCCGCGGCCGCGGCCCGCACGGGCCCGCTCGACCTCGCACTCAGCGCCTACTTCGAATTCACCCTCACCACGTCCGCAGGATACACTGCTGAAATCGCCGCCCTCGGTCTCGCCACCCGCCGCACCTCGACAGGCCCCACCAAGGTCTCCCTGCGCTCCAGCGCCGACAACTTCGCCAACTCCCTCGCCACCTTCACCAGCGAAGCCGCCAGCACATGGACGCACTCCACCGCCACCCTCGCCCCTCCCTTCTACCTCGCCGACGCCGCCACCATCACGTTCCGCCTCTACGGATACGATGGACCCGGATCCGCCTCCGCCAATACCGCGAACTGGAGAATCGATGACCTCATCCTCGAAGCCTCCACCGCCGCTCTGGCACCCGAACCCTCGCCAGTGCCCGAACCGGCGAACGCAACCGTCCCGCTGGCCGCCGCCGCCGCGGTCGGCCTCAGCCGAAGACAACGTTACGCCCCAAAGAGAAAGCCGCGCCCGGACTCCCCGTCCGGACGCGGCTCTCTGATCGCATGATCCTCCGTCACTTCATCGTGACGCGTACCCGGGCAAACATCCGCCCACCACCAATCGGTACCTCGCTGCGCCATGTCTCGGTCACCATGCCGTCCGCCCCGGTGACGGCCGACACCAGCACGGCCCCAACCTCCCAGCCAGTCACATCCCGGCCGAACTGCGCACCGTAGAGCAGGTCGGGCCGCGAAGCCGGACGGCGGAAGGAAATCACGGCATGCACCCCGTCGGTCTGCGCTTCCGGCAGACCTCCATGCGACGACACGGTCGGATTCAATCCAAAGGCGTATTCCAGCTGATTCACAATCCCATCGCCGTCATCATCGCCAAGGGGACCACCCGTCAGTCCATACTGGGACGAGAAATCCCCGAAGCCTCCGCCCGCCGCGGGCACGGTCCCGGGAGTCCCGTTGGCCTGCTGGCTGGCCCGCCACTCGGCCGGATCGCCGTGGTTCAGTCCTGCCTTCGCTGGAGCCATCAGTTCCAGTGTCGGTCCATCGCCATCCGCCGCAGCCGGCCACGGATTGCTGTCCCCGTACACGAATTCCACCACGGATAACCCAGCCCCATAGCTCAGCTTGATCTCCTCGCCGGGATTCGCAAGGCTGTCCGGCGCGTAGCTGCCTGCCACGGCGACTCCGGGATAGCGGATCCCGAAGGCGACCGGGTTCTTGACGATCACAGCCGCTTTGCCCGCGGCCAGCTCGTAACCCACCGGGAAGTCAAAATCGATCCCCTTCGTGAACCGCACATCGGTCATGTCCACGGCCGTACCACTCACATTGGCCACTTCGATGAATTCAAATTCCTGCGCGTTCCACGCCGGATTCCACTGCGCATGGGCCGCTTCCGCCGCGGTCACCGCTCCGGGATTGTAGTTGATCTCACTCACCCGCAGCGCGGCCACGAGGGGAGCCACATCAAAGGATCCGGCCACGAACTGATGCGGTTCCGACCAGTACGACCAGCGGCCCGTGCTGTCCTTGTGGCGGACGCGCGCCCGGTACGTTTGCCCCGGACGCAACGCACTCGCCGGAACCCGCACCTCGGCAATCGCGGCCGCATCCGTCACCGGTATCTCGGCTGACCGCCACAGTTCCTCCACTTCGTAGACGCGCGGAACGGTCGGATCATACAGGGGAATCCCCGGCGCACTGATCTCACCCACGCGCCACTGCACCGCCGCAATGGCATCGCCCTGCGGATCACTGTAGGCCCCGCTCCGGAACTTCGCGTCGTTCACCGGATAACCAGCGGATCCCGCATAGCTGATCGCCGGCTTGTCCGGGAACAGCACCGCGCCAGTCGCCGTCACATCTCCCGTCGCCACGTTGGCGGCCGGATTCACATTCGCATTCGCATAGCCACCGTACAGGGCTTCCCACTCGAGGTACTTGTAGCCATAACCCTTCTGACGCGTCGTGCTGGCATCCGCCCCGCCGCCCCCGGCATTCGGCCCGCCACTGGTCGCACGGCGCGACCATGCCCCGCCGGGCCACGTGTTCGTCGCATACTCCACAAACCACTGCATGATGCCTTCGTGATCGGAGAAGTTGTCGCGGTCGGGATCGGGAAGATCGCGCCGCCATGATCCTGTCTGCACGGTCCCGCCCAGACCGCCCCGGGTGCCGTCCTGATAAAGGGCCCGGAAGAAGTTGCCCCGATGGCTGGTTTGTCCCGTATTGGCTCCGCCGCCGGCCGAACGCGGATGCAGATTCCACAGGTGCGCATCCAGATCCGCCCATGTCAGGGCCTGACCCGCCGGATTCACCATCTGGGCATATTCATCAATCAGCTGTCCAATCTGTCCACCCGCAGCCCGCGCGTCCGTCGCCAGCAGACTGAGCAGCTCGCGCGCCCGGTTCCGGTACTCCAGCGCGAGGGCCGGGTGACGCATGATCGCAATGATCGCATTCGGTGCTCCCGCGACCACCTGACCATTGATGGTGCCACCCCAGTGGTGCCCGGCAATGAACTGCATGTCGTGGTCGTAGGCAATGATCGACCAGTGCCCGTCCGGATAGGCCGGATCGAGAACGGTGGGATTGTGGAAGAACCGGTAGTTGTCGCCCGGACGCACGTCCACGTTCCCGATGAGCCGGCTCACGGCGAGATAGGTGTAAAGCTTGGGAAGGTCGAGATTCCCCCGGTACCAGGCCTCGGTCTGTCCGGTCTGCACCAACTGGGTCCGGAAGGTGTTCCAGTCGGCAGCCGTGACCGACTGGGTAGGACCCTGATGCTTCTTGTCTCCGTTGTTCCCTTCGATCGCATAGAGATTGCCATCGGGCATGCCGCGTTCCCCGATGAAATTCCCCTCGGTCGGCTCCAGCACCATGTACAGACCCCAGAGGTCGGAGGAATACTGACCGTCCACGGTCCCACCCGCCGTCGCATCCGAGACGTTCGTCCCGGCCGCAGGAGATTCCGCTGCCTTCCGGATGATGCGGAGGTGCGCGTAACTGGTCCGCAGAGAATCCATGCCTGCCAATTCGAAAATCCGGTAACTGGAAGCGACTTCCACCCCGGCGGAGCCGCGGTGCACGGAGGCCCACGGCGACGCATTGGCGTCGAGCCCGAACGAATTCCAGGTCTCCGCGTACGGTCGGCCCCAGTTGTCCTTCGCCTGGAAATCCCGCGCCCGGTTGAACTTGAAAGCGAGCTTGTTCTTCCCGCTCACGCGCGTCGACCCGATGCCGCGCACATTGAAGAGGATGTGGTCGTAGACTTTGCCCTCGTACACAAAGGTTCCACGGTAGGTGGCTCCCTCGGCCGCACCGGTGTAGAGGCAGAGATTCACATCGGCATCCAGCGCCACCAGATGAAATGGCTCGATGCTGCTGATCAGCGATGCCGGGAATGTCGTCCGCGAAGTGGCCGGGAACCCGGAAAATGCCGCAGGCCGCATGGCTCCGGTCCACGCCGGAACCCCATTGTAGCAGAAGTAGGCGAAGTTCGGCTGTTCGTCGTCGGCATACGGCACCGTCACGGCATTCGAAAGCGTATCCGTCACGGCAATCCGGTATCGCATGAGCCTCCGGTGCTGCTGCAGTTCCCCGGGAATCTTGACACTGTAGACCGCATCACCCGCCACCACGTCCCCACCCGTGCCATCATCCTTCATCTCCAGCGGAATCCAGTTGGCTGCCGCATTGTAGGTGGCATCGGTCCGCCGGATGTAGCCACCGGGATTCACAATCTGATACGACAGCACCACACTGCCCACCCCGTCGGCATCGGTTACCGTCGCGGTTACCAGCACTTCTTCTCCCGCGCTCGGCTGCCCGGGCGCATGCCCCACGTTCCGGATCGCCGGAGGAGCGGCATTGAAGGAGGCCAGCGCCCCTCGGTTGACCTGACCCGGAGTCGCCGCTGCCGGCGGCGGTGTCTTCAGGTCGGCATCGATGAACAGATCGCTGCTCGCCGTGGTGGTGTTCAGTAACTGGATCGCCAGCACGTTCGTCCCGACCTTGAGCAGGGCCGGCGCGTTCTCGATGACCACCGGTTGTTCCCAGTTGAGGGGCGGCTCGGTCACGTTGGCGGCAGTCCCATCGGGCGCGTCAAAGGGCGGCACGGGTCCCGGATTCACCCGGATCCGGGCCACTTCGACCCCGTTGATGAAGGCGATGCAGCCGTCATCGCAGCGCAGATTGAGAACGACCCGCGGCGGAATGGCCCCGCTGATCACAAACTGACGCCGCAGATAGACGGTCTTCTGATTCCCCGCGATGGTCGTGGTGACGTCGTTCCCGACCGCATTCCCATCAATGTCCCCGTAGCCCAGGGGCAGCACGGCCGAAGTCCACGTCGTTTCGCTGAAGGTCTCAAAGCGCCACGCATCCACTGGATCGGATGCCTCCGCGGTCCCCAGTCGGTACCGCCAGCCGGAACTGCTGGTCGGAATGTACACGGTCTGCGTCCCTGCAGAAGTCCCGGCCCGCCAGCTGCCGCCCAGATCGTTGTTCAGCATGGGATGAATCAGCTCCATCGACGCTCCCGTCCCATTCGATGCCGTCGGCCATGGAAAACCGGACTGGTAATTGACTTCATCCACGGTCCGCCGGGCCGAATCCACAAGGCGGATCAATTCGCCACTGTTCCGCAGCCCCCCCAGCCATGGACCGAGCGCCGGGCCCGCAAGGGGATAGGCCAACCCGAAGGCCGCTGGGTTCTCCGCCACGACCCGGAAACCACCCGCCGGAATGACCGTACCCGACGGGAAGGTGAATTCCACGCCGCTGTCAATCTGCCAACCGCTCATGTCGATGTCCGCAGCCGTGGGATTGTGAAACTCGATGAATTCATGCCGCTGCGTCGGATCCAGCGCATCATAATGAATCTCATTGATGACCACACTGGTCGGAAAGAGGCTCCCGGTCGTGAAGGTCCGCGTCCGGCCGGCCCACACGGTCCCCCCGGCATTGACCGCCCTTGCCGTGAAGAAGTAACTCGTGGTCGGCTGCAGATCCTGGACGAGGGACGAGAAATTCCCGCTGTCCGGACCGAGCACCCGCGACTTCTGCCACGCGGCCGCATTGGTCCCGCCATCGACCGTGCCCCAGAAAAGGGTCACCACCGGAGGGTCGTTCCCGGTCTGAGTGACCTCGCCCCGCAGCAGGGCGGAATTCCCCGTGACATTGTCGGCCCCGCTGGTGGTCACCGCCGGAGCCGTCACGGAAAGCGTTGTGAAGGTCGCACTCGCATCGGCCCAGTCACTGCCGCCGCCATTCCGCGCGAGCGCCCGGAAGAAATACGCCGTCCCGGCCTGCAGACCGGTCACGGTCCGCTGCGCCGTCCCCGCCAGCCCGGGAATCACCACCTGCGAGGCCCACGCCGCTTCGTTTGTCCCGCCATCGGCAGGACCGTAGAAAATCACCACCTCCGGAGCCACCCCGCCCGTCGACACCACATTCGCTCCCAGCCGCGCCGAGGTCGCTCCCATGTCGGCCGCCGCCACGTTTTCCACCACCGGGGGAGCCGCGACGGTCGTGAAGGAAAGACACGGCGACGCCCACACGGCCCCGCTCGCATTCACGGCCCGCGCCCGGTAGAAATAGGTGGTCGCCGGATCCAGTCCGCTGATGTCGGCGGAAAACGCCCCGCTCTGCGTCCCGGGCACAACCACGTTCGCAGTCCATGCCGCAGGATCCCCGCCGCGGTCGGCCGTCGCCCAGTAGAAAGTCACCACCGGAGCCGCATCTCCAGTCTGCACCACCCGACCGTTGAGCGTCGCCCCCGCGGTACCCACCGCGGTCGCCGGCGTCAACTCCACCACGGGACGCCCGTTGGGAGCGGAGGGGGCCGCATCCAGCCGGATGTTGTCGAAATGCGACCGCCCCACCCCGCGCGACTGCAGCAGCACGCGCACTCCCTTGCCCACCAGACAGGGATCGGAAAAGCTATCGAAGGCCACAGGCGGCGCATCCGCAAAGGTCCCCACGGTGACCCCGCTCGCGTTCCTCGTGTTGGTCACCGCCACCACGCCCGTGTTGTCTGCGAGTCCATACACGGAGGCATTCCCCACGTTCGTCGAACCCGACCGGTTCCCCACGGCCACCGTCAGGGTGTAGAGCGTGTTGGGCTGAAAGGTCACTCCCGCAAGATCCTGAAACACATCGTAATTCAGCTCCATGCCGAGGTGCTGGTCGTTCTGCAGAACGCCGCCGCCGATGTCCTGGCTCGCATCCGCACGGAAGTTCGCAATGTACTCGATGAAGGCACTTCCGTTGTTGTTGCCGCCCGACCCCGTCCACGAATTGAGCGCGTTCGTCCACGTGGTCCCGGTGGTCGGATTGTTCGGCAGCTCGAAACTGTGATTCGGAATCGGCACCGGCGCTCCCTCCACGGGAACAACGAGCGCCATACACGCTAGCATCAGGGCTTTGAATCGACTCATGGGATCAGGGTTTTCGGGGTACAACAACACTGCGGACAACTCACCCGCGCACGGCTGAAAGGGCAAACCGGACACGGATCATCTACGTCTTAACGGATCCCGTGCCCCAAGGTCAACCTCTATGCCCGGCCCGGACGGAATTTTTCCCGGCATCCAGCGCCGCGGGCTTCACACGTCGATCACCCCGGGGGGGCCGGACCGCGCCCGCGCCGCTTCTTCTCCCGCTTCCAGGTACCGTCCCGGGCGCGGACCGCGTGGCAGACTGATCGTCACCCTCGTGCCCTTCCCTTCCTGACTTTCAATGCCCAGCTCGCCGCCGTGCTCGCGCACGATCCTCCGCACAATCATCATCCCGAGCCCAGTACCGGATTTCCTCGTCGTGAACCACGGGTCGTGCATCGCCGCCACGGTCTCGGGTGCCATCCCCTTGCCCGTATCCTCGAAACTCACCACCGCATCGTAGTCCATCAGGTCGCTCACAATGGTCAGCGATCCTCCCGTTCCCATCGCCTGGAGAGCGTTTTTGATCAGATTATAAAAGGCCTGCTTGAGCTGATTCCCATCCATCCGCAGCAATGGCAGACCTTCGCGCAGCCGCAGATGCACCGCAATCCGCCGGCTCTTCAGCTCGGGAGCCAGAAAATTCACGGCACTCTCAATCACCCGGTTCAGATCCCCCATCTCGAAATTCGGCCGCGTCGGCCGGATCGCCCGCAGAAACTGCTCGATGATGAAATCCAGCCGCTGCACCTCGCTGCGCGCCACTTCCAGCTGCTGACTCACAAGGGCATGCACTGCGGGGTCGGCCTTGCGCAGTTTCCGCTCCATCAACTGCAGGTGAATGTTCAGGGAATTCAGCGGATTCCCGATCTCGTGCGCCACCCCGGCGGCCATCATCGTGAGCGCACTGATCCGCTCGCTCTCGATCTGCTCTTCTGCCAGCTTTCTCGTCTGCGTGATGTCCCGGATCAGCATGACACTGCCCAGTTCCGGCCCACCGGCTTCCCCGTCGTCAATGGGCCGCAGGTAATAGTTCACATAGCGGTTCTCGGGATAGAAAATCTCCATGTCCCGTGAAACGGTCCCCTGCATCCGACCCTGCGATGGCCAGCGGAATCCCCGGATCACTTCCTCGAGTGGCTTCCCGGCGGTCTGCTCGGCCTTGATTCCGAAGAACCCGCAGGCGGCCCGGTTGATGAAGGATACGCGGCCTTCAGGATCGCACACAATGACCCCTTCTTCCATGGCCTCGAAGACCTGCTCAAAGAAGCCTTTTTCCCGCACGAGCCGGAGCAGAATCGCCTGCATCTCCTCCTGAGGCAGGCGGTCGATCCTCGATATCAGCTTTTCCAGAAATCCCGACTTCATGATGATGGCCAGAAATTCACTGTTGCCGGATGGCACCCCGCCGGCCCGGATTCGCGGTCAGCACTCAGCCCCGGTCGCCTTTCCCGGATTCCCCCTTGGCCCGCGGCTCTCCGGCCACCCGGTCGCCTGCGCCCGGAGCGGTCACAAAAGGACCGCCGGCCAGCGGAGCCACGCCCGTGAAGGCCACGTCGGGAACTTCGGTCGGCTTGCCCGCGAGTGGAAAATCCTTCCGCAGCGGGAAATACGGGTAGCCTTCCCACATCAGGATCCTGCGGAGATCCGGATGCCCGCTGAAGCGGATTCCCATCATGTCGTAAACTTCGCGTTCATGCCAGTCGGCCGTCGGCCAGATCCCGGCAACACTCGCCACTTCTTCGCCGGGAACCGCCACCTTCACCCGGAGATGGGCCCGCGAGGCCAGCGAATAGAGTTCGTACACGGTCTCAAAACGCGGTTCCTCGCCCATGTGGTCGAGGCTGCTCACATCGAGCAGCAGATCGTACGCCAGTTCTTCCTTGAGCCATCCCATCACGGCCAGCAGATGCTCGGAACGCACCACGACGGTCTGCTCGCCGCGGAATTCACTGGCCGAGACCACGGCAGCGGGAAACTTTTCCTGCAGGGCTTGAACGGAGGCGTCGGCTGTCATGACTTCAAGGTGGGGTAAAAAGGAATCTTCCTGCGGACGTACGCTCCAGCCCCCGGCCGCGCAATGGAGTTTTGCCCCCCCGGGGTTTCCCGCACCGCCGGACCACCGATCTCCTTGCGGCTTTCCCGGCGACGTTCTACACCGATCTCCCATGCGCTTATCTCTGATTCCTCTCACCGCTGCCCTCGCGGCCGCATCCTCCCTCCACGCCCCGGCCGCCGGCGGCTTCTATGGCGACCCCCCGGACGACACGCATCCGTGGGCCATCCACGACCTGAACCGCCCGCAGCCGGTCCGCTCGGAACCAGGAACGTTCAGCTCGCAGGAACAACCGGGCAAGCCTCCCTCGGATGCCGTCGTTCTCTTCGATGGTTCCCCGGCCTCTCTCGAAAAATGGGCCGCTGACAAGAATCCCCCGGAACCCACGAAGTGGATCGTCAAGGACGGCACGCTCCAGTGCGTCCCCGGCGCGGGCTACATCCGCAGCAAGGAGGAATTCGGCGACTGCCAGCTCCACCTCGAATGGTCGGCTCCTTCCAAGGTCGAAGGCGATAGCCAGGGACGCGGCAACAGCGGCGTCTTCCTCATGGGCCAGGTCGAAGTCCAGGTCCTCGACAATTTCAATAACCCAACCTACGCGGATGGCTTCGCCGGATCGGTCTACGGCGTCAATCCTCCCCTCGTCAATGCCCTCGTCGCCCCAGGACAATGGCAGGTCTACGACATCGTTTTCCGCCGCCCGGTCTTCAAGGACGGCAAGGAAATCGAAACGGGCTACCTCACGGTCTTCCTCAATGGCGTCCTCGTCCAGGACCATACGCCGCTGGAGGGCGGCGGCGGCCACATGGGTCGCTCCAAACCCCACCCGTTCCCGGAAAAAGGCCCGCTCAAACTCCAGGACCATGGCAACCCGGTCCGCTACCGCAACATCTGGTACCGCCACCTCCCGAAACGCACCTCGGAAGGCGGCCTCGGCAGCCAGATGAACCCGGAAGCCACCACCGCTCAGCGCAAATCCATCGCCGCAGGCATCCGCGAGGCCGCTTCCAAAAAACAGGGACGCGATCAGATGCTCCACCTCATGGAGTCGCTCACCTACGAACTGGACCCCGCCACCACCACCAAAGTCGGCGAACTCGCCAGCACATGGTGGAAGTCCATCACGGATACCCCCGCTGCCCAGCTGGAAGCCAGAAAGGGCGAAATCATGCAGGTCCACAACGCGGTCAAATACCTCGTCCGCTTCAAGATGCTCCCGGATAGCTTCCCGCTCAACGAGGGCATCCGCAAACTCATCAAGGACAACAGCTGGGATAAATAACCAACGCCACCTCACCATGACCCGTCTGACCTTCCTCGCCCTCGCCACCACCGCCGGTTCGCTCGCCGCCAGCCCGCAGGACAAGGAAACAGCCGCCGGTCCACTGGCGCCCTCCTCACCTGCCGCTGCCGCCCCCACCAATCCGGGCGGCAGCGGCCACCTCTCCTTCGCGGAATCCGATGGCGTCCGCATCCCCGTCGCCGTCGTCCGTGGCTCGCCCTACCAGATGGGCTTTCAGCTCGGCCGTCTCCTCTCAGACCGCATGCACGCCTTCATCCCGAAGGCCATGGCGGGCATCACCGCGGAAATGAAATCGTCAACCGATGCCCTCCGCGACCTCTGGGCCCGCTCGGCCGCATGGGGCGATGACCGCGTCGAACAGGAACTGGCCGGCCTCGCGGATGGCTCGGGCCTCCCGCTCGGCCTGCTCCAGGCCATGCACGCGGTCCCGCTCGCCATGCCCTACTCCTGCAGCAGCATCGCCGCATGGGGCCCCGCCACCCCGGATGGTCACCTCCGCCAGACCCGTAACCTCGACTGGAATCTCGAGATCGGAGCCCATGAATTCCCGGTCATCATGGTCTACCTCCCGGACAAGGGCACCCCTCACGCGGTGCCGTCGTTCGCCGGCATGATCGGTGCCCACACGGGCCTCAATGCCCATGGCATCGCTCTCTCGGAAATGGGCGATTCCCCGGCCGGCGAAATGCCCTACGATTCCCTCGCTCCGCACTTCACGGTCTGGTTCCGCTCCATGCTCTACGACGCGGACTGCCTCGATGCAGCCCTCGCTGTCTTCCAGCGGCAACCTCTCACCAAGCGCTACCATTTTGTCTTCGGCTCGGGCGCGGAAACGTCCCGCCGGGCGGTCAAAATCCGCGCGCATGCCCCGGAACCGGAACCGCTGCGCGTCCGCATCTGGAAGGACAACGACCCCGACGACGAACTCGCTCCCCACACCCTCCCGGGCGTGGTCTACCAGGATGAAGGCCGCGGAGCCTTCCCCTTCCTCCGCGAACACCACGGGAAACTGGACTCGGCGGCGCTCCGTGACCTCGCCTGCCGCATCCCCATCAAGGGCGGCAATGTCGTCAATGTGGTCTACGACGCCACTGCCCTCGAACTCTGGGTCACCTATGCAGGCCAAGGCCGCGAGGCCTACCAGCGTCCCTGGGTCCACCTCAACCTCCGGACGCTCGACGCGGACGGCAATGGACAGCCGGACCTCCCGGAAGCTCCCTGACCCTCCCGTGAAGCTCGGGGTCGTCTACCACCAGTTTGTCCGGCGCGGCGGTCTCGAAGGCTACCTCCTGCGCTTCTGCTCGGAACTCGCCGCCGCCGGTCACTCGCTCCACCTCGCGGGCGTCCACGCCGATGACGAATTCCGCCGCCTCGCCTCGTCTGTCCAGATCTTCCCCGCTGCCTTCACAAGGGCGTCAACTCTGCAGCATTTCGCCGCGGCCACCGCTTCCCTCGCAACCACATGGGAGGTCGATGCCATCCTCGGCTTCGGCCGCACGTTCCGGCAGGATGTCCACCGCGCGGGCGGCGGCTGCCACGCCCGCTATTCCCGCGACCTTCCCTGGTGGAAACGCTGGAGCCGCAAAAACCGCACGGAACTCAACCTCGAACGCCTGCTCTATACCTCCGGCCAAACCCCGCGCTTCGTCGTCAATGCCCACAAGGTCGCTCAGGAACTGACCGCGTTCCACAGGGTCGCCCCGGACGCCATCCGCGTCATCCACACGGCCGTGGACACCTCCCACTGGCAACCCGCACCGGACCGCTCCGGACGGCGCGACGCCCTCTCCCTGCCCCGCAACGCCCCTCTCCTCCTCTTCGTATCGCTGGACCACCGCCGCAAAGGCCTCCCCACGCTCCTCGCGGCCCTCGCGGCCCTCCCCAGAAAGGATGTCCACCTCGCCGTAGCCGGAAAACCGCTCGGCCCATGGAAATCCCTCATCGCCTCCCTCGGCCTCACCCGCCGCGTCCACGAGGCCGGACCCCAGCAGGACCTCCGCCCATGGTACCAGTCAGCCGACCTCTTCGTGCATCCATCGAGGTACGACGCCTGCGCCAATACGGTCCTCCAGAGCATGGCCTCTGCCCTCCCGGGCATCATCTCGGCGGAAGACGGAGCCTCGGAATTCATCAGCCATGGCATCAATGGCTGGATCCTCAATGACCCGCATTCGCCCCGGCAACTCGCCGACCTCATCGCGGCCGCCCTCGAAAGCCCGCTCGCCGACATCGGTCTCCGCGCCCGCGAATCAATGGTCCCACTCACATGGCCCCACCATCTCAACTCATGGATCCCCCTCCTTCACGAGGCCCGCTCGCTCCGCTGAGCTGACGCACGCAATTCCTTGCATGCACCCCGCCCGCATGCCACCCATCCCGCTCACATCCCATGGATAGCTCCCCCATCCCATCCCCACCTTCCCAGGAATCGGAAAACGCCCTCCTCGCGGTCCGCCGCGAAAAACTGGCTCAACTCGAATCCCTCGGCGTCAATCCATGGGGCGCACGCTTCGCCACCACGCATTCCCCCGCAGCACTCCGCGATTCCTTCGCCGAAGGCCTCCCCGTCCGCATCGCCGGCCGCGTCACGGCCTGCCGCGACATGGGCAAAACTCAGTTCTTCGACCTCTCGGACCTCGAAGGCCGCTTCCAATGCTTCCTCAATGCCAAAAACGTCCCGGACGAAACGTTCGCGCTCTTCCGCGACCTCATCGACATGGGCGACTGGCTCGGCGTGGAAGGCGAAACCTTCGTCACCCGCACAGGCGAACCTTCCATCAAGGTCACCAACCTCACCGTGCTCTCCAAATCCCTCCGACCCATGCCCAATAAATGGCACGGAGTCGCGGACCGCGAAATCAAATACCGCCAGCGCTACCTCGACCTCATGTCGAATCAACGCAGCCGCGAGGTCTTTGTCCTCCGCAGCCGCATGGTCGCGGAAATCCGCCGCTGGCTCCAGGACCGCGGCTTCCTCGAAGTCGAAACCCCCATGCTCCAGGCCGTCCCAGGCGGTGCCGCGGCCCGACCCTTCGAAACCTTCCACAATGCCCTCGGTCAGCCGTTCTTCCTCCGCATCGCCCCGGAACTCTACCTCAAACGACTCCTCGTCGGCGGCTTCACCAAGGTCTTTGAACTGAACCGCAACTTCCGCAACGAGGGCATCAGCCGACGCCATAACCCGGAATTCACCATGCTCGAGGCCTACTGGGCCTGCTCGGACTTCCAGCAGATGGCCGACCTCGTCGAGGAACTGGTCTGCCACCTCGCGGAAAAATTCACTGGATCGCTCCTCATCGAACACAAGGACGAGGACGGCAACATCACCCGCACCATCAACCTCCAGCGGCCATGGCAACGCACGCCCTACCGCGACCTCATCCGCTCCATCGACCCCCAGTGGTTTGACTACTCCCCGGCCCAGCGACGCGCCCGCTGCGCCGAACTCGGCGTCGAAATCTCGGACGCCATGGAGGATTACGAGGTCACTCAGCAGGTCTTCGAAAAACTCATCGAGGAAAAAACCTTCGACCCTTGCTTCGTCACGCACGTCCCCGCTGAACTCGTCCCTCTCGCCAGACAGAACACCAGCGACCCCTCCACGGTCGATGTCTACGAACTCATCATCAATGGCGTCGAAATCAGTCCCGGCTACTCGGAACTCAATGACCCCATCGTCCAGCGCCAGCGCCTCGAACACCAGGCCGGCGAGGAAACCCAGAAGGTCGATGAGGAATTCCTCCTCGCCCTCGAACACGGCATGCCGCCGGCCGGAGGCATCGGCGTCGGCATCGACCGCCTCATCATGATGCTCACCGGATGCGATTCCATCCGCGATGTCGTCCTCTTCCCGCAACTCAAATCACGCGACTGACCGGCCTTGGCGCCGCTCTGCCATGCGTCCGGACCTCGCCTGCCTCTTCGAACGCTTCCCGTCGTTCACCCAGACGTTCGTCGCCCGCGAGGTCGCTTCGCTCCAGTCGCTCGGCGTCAACCCGGCCCTCTACTCGATCCGATCGGTCAGCGATGAGGCCATCCGCCACTTTCCAGCGGAACTGGTGCGCGCCACCACGGTCCTGCCTCCGGCCGATCAGGTGACCGCAGAAGTCACGGACCTCAAGAAACAGAATCTGCTGCCCCCGCATGCGGTCGTCACGCTCCGACAATGGGAGGGCCGACCGGACAAGAACCGGGTCTACGAAGCTCTCTGGGTCGGCCACCGGCTCCACGCCGCGGGCATCCGCCACGTGCATACCCACTTCGCGGGCATCGGTGCCCGCACCGCATGGTGGATCCGCCGGTTCTACGGGCTCAGCTACAGCTTCACCGGCCACGCCAACGACCTCTTCTGCCCGGACCAGCAAACCCCGGTCACGCTCGACCACCTCGTCCGCGACGCCGCCCTCGTCGTCACAGTCAGTAATTTCACGCGCGACTGGCTCCGCGGGAGCCATCCGCACGCCGCCGGACGCATCCACCGGGTCTACAATGGCATGACCATCCCCGCAATGCCGCCGC
>JBIICE010000054.1:0-20241 GCA_044239025.1 Verrucomicrobiales bacterium | reverse complement strand
ATGGAGGCAACCACATCGGATTCTTCTCAGGTGGCGGGTCAGGCGGTGCCGTGCGGCTGGTCTCGAAGTCCGTTACAGGAAACGGGCGAATCCAAGCAGTGAACAACACCAACCTTGCGAATAATTATGGAAGAATTCGCATTGAGAGTGATTTGCTTTCTAGTGCGATAGTGACCATTCCTGAAACCATAGGCGTACCGCCTGCTGATCCACCGATTCTGTGGCCGGCGGCGAATGCGCCGAAGGCGAGGATTGTGAGTGTGGATGCGGTGGCGGCTCCGGAGGATCCGACGTCTCCGGTAGTGGCGGCCGCTGACCTTGCCATTCAGAACAATGAGCCGGTCAATATTCTGATCGAGACGAAGGACTTTCCGATCGAAGGCGTGGTGCAGCTGGCGGTGATTCCCAAGTTCGGAGGGAGGAGCTGGATGACCGCTACGCGGGTCAGCGGGGACATCACGAAGGCGACGTGGCGGGTCATTACTTCGCTGCCGCAGGGCTTTGTGACGCTGCAGGCACGGGCCACCCAACCGTGACAGAGCGTTTCCACCGTCCGAGCCCAGTCCTCCCGGAATATCGAAAACACCAAACCCATGGTCGCTGCTGTGAATTGCGCTCAGCCGTTCACGGCGGGTTTTCCCCGGACACTCCGGGGTGCTGATGCAGAAGCTCATGATGGTAAGCCGCGTAGCTCAGACTGAAGATCCCGCCGCAATCAGGCAATTGCGTTCCGGATGGCAGATGACTCCCGGATTCCATTCCGGCAGAGCCTATCCCAGCGGATGAAACGGCATCACACCACCCCCGCGGAGACTCTCACGGCAACGACCTGGGAACATAGTATTTACTTTAAAAATTGTTTGACGGCATCTTATCTTTATTAAATATATGAACGTATATACCCATAGATACTAATACTAGTCATCCGGAAAACGACGGGAGATCATCGAGCATGGTTCACGGATGGATCAAGATCACCATGATCACGTATCTGGTTTTCATTCTTTCTATAGGAATTGTTTGCGGGTCATTTATTCCCTCCCTGTCATTTAGGATAGAAAGTGAGATGTTCTCGCCTCTGATCCTCGGGTGTGCTTCTTTGATTGTCGCTCTCAGCTCGAGAAATGCCAGCATCAGCGAGCGGGTGCGGAGTAACTGCCATGCACTCCTGGAAACCCAGACGAAACTCAGGAGAGAGAACCTCCTTGCACAGAACAGCATTTTCTGGAGGCGCTACTGCCTGAATCAGCAAGCTCTCATTTTCGTGATCTTGTCGTTAACCGCTTTTCTCGCTGCAAGTTTCTGTTCAGTCGCAATCTGGGAAATGGGCGTTCGCATTTCCATCATCTTCGGGAGTCTGCTTCTTCTTTCGGGCTTTGCGCTCACGATCCGAGACATTCTGCAATCGGACAAGACGCTGTTGCTGGAAATTGAATTCGCTGAGTCCAGTTCGTGTTCGGATGACAGCGGACGCGGCCCGGGAAGCAATCCGATACAGGGCTGAGAGGTTCACAGGTTTTCCTTCGGTCCTGCCACCTCCCGAAAGCCATCCCCACTTGCCTCCTTTAAGGATGGATCGTCAGTGGGAGCGCTTGCGTTGAATATCTGAGATAATACTTGTCTTGGGGGTTGGTGATCTGTTTTTGTGGGGAGGAATACGTGAAAGTGTTTTATGGAGGAGCCACGTTCACACCATTTATGCGGTCGCGTTCCGGAGCCGGAGGGCTATGTCATTCACACGTATATCAGCCGCGGGTCGTCGGGTGTGGTATGGCGGGGGGTGCAGGAGGGCACGCTGCGGGATGTGGCGGTCAAGTATCTGGCTCCGCTGCAGCAGCATGGACTGGCGATGTACCGGTTTGCGCGGGAGGTGGAGATTGCAGCCATGCTGGAGCATCCGAATCTGGTGCGGGTGTATGGCTGCGGGGAGAGTGCGGATGGGCCGTGGCTGGCCATGGAATATGTGGATGGGTCGACGCTGGAGCGCTGGGTGCGGGAGGGTGGGGCGGATCTGCGGAGGAGAGTGGAGGTAGTCCGGGGGATCTGTGCGGGGGTGCGGCATGCGCACCAGGCCGGGGTGATTCACCGCGACCTGAAGCCCGGCAATGTCTTCATGACTGCGGACGGCGTCCCCAAGGTGGGGGATTTCGGACTGGCGTGCCGTCCGGACCGGAGCATGGACGATCTGACACTGACGCGGGCCGGGGAAGTTTTCGGGTCGCTGGCATGGATGGCACCGGAGCAGGCGGCGGGCGAATGGCAGAGGGTGGATGCCCTTTCCGATGTGCATGCCCTGGGAGCGATCCTGTTTTTTGTGGTGGCGGGTGAGCCTGTGTTTCCGCCGGAGATGCCGGTGGCGGCTCAGTGGGCGGCGGCGCAGTCGGGGGATCGTCCGTCGCTGCGGAAGCGGGTGCCGTCGGTGCCGCGGGATCTGGCGGCGATTGCGGACCGCTGCCAGCATGCGGATAAGCATCACCGCTACGGGAGTGTCGCGGAACTGGAGGAAGACATCCGGCGGTGGCTGGCAGGCGAGCCGGTGCTCGCGCGGAAAGGAGCGGCTTTCTACTGGCTGGGAAAGAAGGTCAGGAAGCACTGGATACCGGTGGGGGCGACCGCCGTCCTGCTGGCAGGGGCGGCTGGATTGGCGGTCGAGCGGGCGAGGATGCTGGCAGAGCGGGAGATGGCCGCGCAGCGCGGCCTGCATGTAATCCACGAGCAGCTTTCGCTCTTTCTCACCAAGGAGTCGCAGCACCATGAATCCAATGGGCAACCGGAGCTGGCCAAGGCGTTCGAGGAACGGGTGGCACAGTTCCCATGGAGTTTCGATGTGGCGACGGCGCAGTACGACCCGCGGCGGTCGCAGGGCCGGGCTGCACTTTCGCGGGCGGTTGAATCGAGTCATCGGGGTGACTATTCCGTGGCCGTGCAGTGGTTTTCCAAAGCGATGGCACAGTTGCAGCCGCTGGTGGCGCAGCATCCGGAAGTGACGGTTTTCCGGGAAGAACTGGGGCAGGCACTGGCTGGTCTGGCGGTGGCACAGAACCGGCTTGAGCAGCATCCTCAGTGCATTGATTCCTCGCAACTGGCGGCGCAGACCCTGGTGACTGGTGTGGCGGGTCGGCTGACTCCTGCGGTTTTTGATGAACTCATGAAGGTGGCGGGGGTGATGACGGAATCGATTCTGGCTTTGGAGGCTGATGATCCGCGGGGGCTGGTGGTTGTGGAAAAGCTGCTGGCGAGGGCTCCCCGGGTGGCGGCTGGTGGTCCAAGTACCCTGAAGGAATTCATGAATCTTGCGAAGCTGGAGGCCAACCGGGTCCAGCTGCTGCTGCGTGGCGGGCGCAGGGATCTGGCCGAAGCGGCGCTGCGGATGGCGCTGGAGAACGGCCGCAAGGCCATGGCGGAACCTGACAGGGAGGGAATGGCGGCGCGGGCGCTGGCACAGGTGCATCTGGCGGAGGCCATGCTGGCGCGTTCGCGCGGCGAGGGGGATCGCGAGGACAGCGCCCTCATGGAAGCGAGCCGATTGATTGTGAGTGATTCCGGGAAGATTCCGCAGCCCCTTACAATCCGTCTGCATGAGGATCTGATGCAGGCGTGGGCGGCCCGGGCGGAGCGGCTGGCAGGGGAGAAAGATCCGGAAGGGGCGGCCGCCGCGGCTGATCAGGGTATCCGCTGCGGGATGATGCTCACCCGGACAAAGCCAGAGAAGAGGAGCGTGAAGTCGTACTGGACGCGGCTGATGCTGCGGGCGGCGGAGTGGAGCCATCTCTGCGGGCGCGTGGAGGAGGCATGGGAAGCGGCCCGCGGGGCGCGACTGCGTTTCCGGCAGCTGGCTGAACCTGGGACAAAGCATTTTGCCGCCAACAGTCTGGGAGCGTGCGAGGCCGGCGTGCTGCTGGCGGAGATCGCGGCCCCGCCCTATGGGAAGCAGCCACCGTGGCAGGTGGTGGCGCGGCGGGACCTTGAGCAATTAGCGGCGCTGGGCGACGGCATTCTGGGGGAGCATGCGGAAAAGCTGGCGCAGCTGCGGGAGCGGCTGGCCAGTCTTCCGGCTCAGCTGGGGCGCAATCCCTGAGGGACTATCCGTTTCCGGGGGGTCGGGGAGGCAGGATTCCGGCCAGCGCCTCGCGGAGGGCGCTCACTTCGGAGCGGAGGCTGGCAATCTCGGTTTCCATGCGGTCGCGCCATGTGTCCGTGCCAGCATCCGGGCCGGTGGGCGGCGCGATTGGGTGGGAGGCCGCAATGGCCACGGGATCGGGCGGGCCGCAGAGCGTGTGGGCAAAGGCGCGGACGCGGCGCCCGCCGCCGGGTGGCAGGATGGTGGCGAGTGGTGCGGGGGAGTATTCCGTGAGTCGGACGGCAGCGGCCTCGGCGGCATCCGCGTCGGCAAAACCATGCATGCGGCTGGCGCGGGCACGCAATTCCCCGGCCGTCTGGACATTGCGGAGGAGGAGTTCGCAGAGCACGGCCGTCATGGCGGGGTCGAGCCGTCCATGGACTTCGTGGAGCGCGTGGCGGAATTTGGGGACGCGGGCCCCGGCAAGCTGGACCATGACCGCGAGGCGGCGGCGGCGCAGTCCGTCGGACGCCGCCGAGACCGACGCTTCGTCCCAGGCGACGACTGGTTCGCGGTTGCTGCGCTGATTGCAGGCGGCGGCGAGCGACTGGAGGGTAAGCGGGTAGTATTCCGGGGTAGTCAGTTCCTTCTCGATGAGGCAGCCGAGGACGCGGGCTTCGGCGAACGAAAGGACTGGCGAATCCGGGACATCTTCCATGGAGGCTGGTGGTCCGGGAAGCGGCGGGAGGCAAGCGGGTGAAACGAAACGCCTCGCGGAGACGTATCCGGGCCCCGGAATCATCACCAATAAACCATCATCATGAAGAAATCCCCACTCCTCCTGTCCCTGCTGGCGGCGGCCCAGTCATCAGCCGCTCCCAAGCCCATTTATTCCAGTCATCGGGTCACCTTCGAAACGGTTGGTCACGCGGTCGAAATCGACGTGGATGTGACCGGAGCCAGGAAGCTGTTCCTCGTGGTCGATGACGGTGGCGATGGATTTGCCTGCGACTGGGCGAACTGGGTGAATCCGGTGATTTCCGGAGATTTCGGGACAAAGAAACTCACAGAGATGCGGCCGGTGAGTGCTTCGGCCGACTGGGGACAGGTGCGGATGAATCAGAATGCGGGCGGTGGTCCCATGGTGGTGAACGACCAACCGGTGGCCGAGGGCATCGGGACGCATGCGCAGAGCGTGATTGAATTCGACCTGCCGGCCGGGAGCCGGAAATTCTCGGCGCGCGGAGCACTCGACAAGGGTGGCGTGTCGCAGCAGAACGGAGCTACGGTGCAGTTCCACGTGTTCACCGAGAAGCCCGCCATCGCGAAGCGTGGCGGCGGTGGTGGTGGCGGCGGACTGGATCCCGAGGCCGCCCTTGCCGCCCTCGAAGTCGGCGACGGCCTGCAGGTGGAAGCCTATGCCTCCGAGCCGATGCTGCTGAGTCCTTCCGCCATGGACATCGACCACAAGGGCCGCGTGTGGATTGCGGAAGTCGTCAACTACCGAGGGCACAATGGGAAGCGTCCGGCCGGGGATCGGATTCTGGTGCTTGAGGACAGCGACCACGATGGCAAGGCCGACAAGCAGACGGTCTTCTTCGAGAGTCCCGAAATGATGAGTCCGCATGGTGTCACCGTGCTCGGCAACCGCGTCATTGTGGCCGCCAGCGGAAAGGTCTGGAATCTGCTGGATGAGAATGGCGACCTGAAGGCCGACAAGGCTGAAGTCATGTTCAGCGGCATCGATGGAGCGCAGCACGACCACAGCATTCACGCCGCGCATTTCGGACCCGATGGCAAGCTCTACTTCAACTTCGGAAACGAGGGGCATCAGTTGAAGGACAAGGACGGCAAGCCGATCATGGATGCGGCCGGCAACGAAGTGCGGGCGTCGCGTCAGCCGTATCAGGAAGGGATGATTTTCCGCTGCAATCCCGATGGCAGCGGACTGGAAACCGTCGCGTGGAATTTCCGCAACAACTGGGAAATGGCCGTCGATTCCTTTGGTGCCATCTGGCAGTCCGACAACGATGACGACGGCAATAAGGGAGTCCGCATCAATTTCGTGATGGAATTCGGCAACTATGGCTACCGCGATGAGGTAACGGGAGCCGGCTGGAACAAGGGCAATGCGAAGACCGACGAGGAAGTGCAGGCCGCCCACTGGCATCTGCGCGATCCAGGAGTCGTGCCCAATCTGCTGCATACCGGGGCCGGCAGTCCGACCGGCATTCTCGTTTACGAAGGCAGCCTGCTGCCCGCCCGGTTCCATGGTCAGATGATTCATGCCGATGCGGGTCCGAACATTGTGCGGGCGTATCCGGTGACGCGTTCCGGGGCGGGATACACCGCCACCATGGACAATGTGGTCGGTCAGAAGGCCGATCGGTGGTTCCGTCCGTCCGATGTCTGTGTGGCACCCGATGGATCGCTCTTCATTGCGGACTGGTATGATCCCGGTGTGGGCGGCCACGGCATGGGCGACCTCGACCATGGTCGGGTCTACCGGGTGACGCCGACGGGGCACAAAGGCTATGCGGTACCGTCGTTCGACTTCTCCACGCCTGAAGGCGCGGCCAAGGCGCTGGCGAATCCGAATGAAGATGTGCGCTACCTGGCCTGGGAGGCCCTTCACAAGGCCGGTGACGCAGCAGTGGCAGCGCTGCAGCCTCATCTGAGCGGGAGCGACAGCCGCCTGCGGGCGCGGGCTCTCTGGGTGCTCGGCAAGCTTCCCGGAAAGGGTCAGGCGGCGGTCGCGGCGGCGCTGGCCGACAAGGACGAAGACATCCGCTGCCTTGGTGTGCGGCTGGCGCGTCAGCTCAGGATGGATATGCCCGCCCTTGTGACCGGAATTGTGAATGATGCTTCGGCGGCCGTGCGCCGCGAGGCCGTCATTGCTCTTCGTTTTGAGAAGGCCGAGACCCTGGCGCCGCTGTGGGCGCAGCTCGCGAAACAGCATGATGGCAAGGACCGCTGGTATCTGGAAGCGCTGGGGATTGGGGCAGCGCTGCAGTGGGATGCCTGTCTGGCTGCCTATCTGGCGCTCGTTCCGCATCCGGAAACGACCGCCGCAGGCCGTGCCATTCTCTGGCGGAGCCGTGCGGCCAGCAGTGCCGAGTGGATTGCCAAAGCGGTAAAGCACGACGGCACGCCCGAGGAAGAAAAAGACCTGCTCATGCGCGCTTTCGACTTCCAGCCTGCCGCGGCGAAGGAAAAGGCTCTTGAGAGCCTGCTGCAGTAAGCCGGAATCATTGAAAGTGAACCCGGTGGCGTTCCCTGCGGACGTCACCGGGTTTTTTTGTGGAGCCGGAGGGGGCCGCGGGATGGGAAATCCCGGCGGCGGATCTCAGGGATTGCCGGCCGGCCCAGGGTTGGCGAGCCTTGCGAGAAATCCCTCGAGTCCCTGGACGGCAGCCGCGAAGCGGTCTTCATCGATGGAGTCCGGCCGGTCATTGGCCGTGCCGTGCCGGGGATTCCTCAGCATTCCGGTATCGCTGACGTGGAGCGCCGGAATGCCCGCATGGGCGAAGGCCAGCCAGTCGCCACGCGGCAGTTGGGCATCCGCGGAAACCCCGGCGGCATGGCAGGGCAGCGTACTGCTTTCCCGGAACCATGCGGCGGCCGCCTGCGCGAGGGAAGCACCGGAAGGTCCGGCGACGAACGAAAGGAAACTGGCCGTTTCCGGCAGCGGGGGGGAGGCACCCGCAAGAGCCTGCTGGGTGCCCGGCGAAGCGTGCCATGCCCCCAGCGAGCCGAGTTCGATCATGGCGACGACGGATTCCCCGCGGCGGCGCAGGCCATCGGCGTACTGCGCGGCTCCCGACGGATCAATGCGGCCCGGGGCGGAAACCTCACCGTTGGCGAAGAACACAAAGCGCAGGGTCCGTTCGTGAGCGGTGCCTGCGAAGGCCCGGGCGAGGCTCATGACGGCGGCGACCCCAGTGGCATTGGCGTTCGCTCCCGGACTGCCTGCGGGGGAATCGTAGTGCGCGCCCACGATGATGACTTCACCCCAGCGGGAATCCGAGGTGCCGGTCAGTTCGAGGATGAGATTGGAGAATTCCTGACCGCCCGAGGCAAAGGTTTCGATGGTTGGCTTGAAACCGAAATTGGCCGAGCCGAGGCTCGAGACGATGAATTTGGCGGCCATGCGGAGCCGATCCGGTTTGCCCGCGTGCCGTTCCCCGATGGTTTCGCCGAGCATGCGCACCTGCGAGGCGAGTTCCGCGCGGTCGACTGGCTGGCGGGTGACGGGGCGGCCCGACCTTGCACGGTCGCGTTCCTCCAGCCGGAAGTAAATCACCATGGCGATGATGCTCGTGATGATGAGGCCGATGGGGAGGCCGAGGATGAGGTAGCGGATGAGGCGCGGCGGGGCGGGAGCAGCTTCGGCGTTCATGGAGATGGGGTGACGGGGGGCTCCGGGGCGAGTGCGGGGATGGCGAGGGAGCCGGGCGGGGTGGGTTGCCATTGCGGTCCCGGGGGCAGATCCGCTTCCGGCAGCTTCCATGAAACGTCCGAGAGACCGGTTCCGGAGAAATCCATTTCCGGGAGCCGCAGCTGCGGACCGGTCGGGGTGGCCGCTGGCGATGGCAGGGCAGCACGTCGCTGAAGCGCTGTGCGGAAGTGGAAGCCCACAGAAACCAGCAGCAGGGTCCCGAGGACAGTGGCGGTGGTGCGGGCGTTCATGGGGATGAAGGTTCTGCCCGGCTCCGTTCCCGCAAGCCCGAATCCCCGCGTCCCAAAATCCAGTTGCCCGTAGAGTGGGGCAACCCTAGTATCGCGACCCGTCTGCAGCAGGCATATCCTTTCCCGCTGCTCCGGCCCGCAACCGCTTTCCCGCCATTCCCGCCATGCTCGAGACTCTCCGCAAGCACCACTACGTCCTGATGTGCATCATCGCGGTCGTCGTCATCATCGCCTTCACCTTCCTGTACGACCCCAATCAGCGGACAGGCACCGGGACACGGGCAGGCACGCTGTACGGACGCGATTTTTCGGCAGGCGAAAAGCAGTCGGTCGATGAATTCCAGCAGATTGCCGGGCGTCTCGGTGCGATGATCGAGGGGAACGACTTCATGGCGCGCTTCAGCGATCCCTCCCAGAAGTTCGTGAACACGTTGAGTGCGATTTCGAACCGGTACCAGAACACGAGCCGGAATTCGGGCGAGGACATGGATTTCACGGTGAACGTGATGGTGATGCGCGAGGAGGCAAAGAAGCTGGGCATTCAGGCTGACCGCGACGATGTGGCGCGCATGATTCAGGAACTGGGGGCCTTCCGCACGGGTGGACGCTTCGACATCACGAAATACGAAGCTTTCCTCGGCAGCGGGGCCCTCGGGGACAAGACAACCACCGAGCGCAAGCTCTACCACCTCGCCCACGACATCATTCTCTTCCAGAAAATGAGCAAGCTGGTCGGCGGCAGCTTTGCCCCGTCGCCTGCGGAAGTCGATGCGGCGTACGCAGCGCAGAATGCGAAGGTGACGGCGTTCACGGCGCTGGCCCCGAAGGACAAGTATGCGGAACAGACCGTGAGTGACGAAGAAATTCAGAAGTTCTACGATGCCGAAAAGGCAAAGGCCGAGGCTCCGGCTCCGGCGGAGGGAGAAGCGAAGGCCCCGGTGGCGGACGCCTCGGTGCTGTCCGACGAAAAGCGTACGGTGAAGTATGTGTTTGCGGCAAAGCCGGCCGCGCCGGCCGCGCCGGTGGCTCCCGTGGCGGAAGACCTCAGTAAAATCACGGACGAGGCCCAGAAGAAGGCCAAGGAAGAAGAATTCAAGAAGCAGCAGGAAGAATACACCAAGGCCCTCGACGTCCACACGAAGGCCATGGAGGAATTCCAGAAGACCGAGCGGGAATGGCTGCAGAAGGTCGATACGCTGGCGACCGCCCTTGTTGCCGAGGAACGGGGAGCCCAGCCATTCGAGGAAACCGCCAAGGGGGCGGGATTTGAAGCCGCTCAGGCCGAATTCACAAAGGCAGCACCTCCGGAAGCGCTCAAGGCGGAGTCGGCGGCCCTCGAAGCAATGTTTGCGGCCGAACCCGGCCCGGGCGACCCGGCGCAGACCGCCAATGGCTGGTGTCTGTTTGAAGTGGTGAACGTGACGAAGGCCGGTGTACTGCCCCTCGCTGAGGTGAAGGAGAAGATTGCCGCGAAGCTGAAGGAAACCAAGGCAAGCGATGCGATGAAAGACGCGGCCACCAAAGCGCGCACGGCCATTGCGGAGGCACTCAAGGAAAACAAACCGTTTCCTGAATCGGTCACCGCAGCAGGCCTCACCGCTGGAGAGATTCCCGTCTTCACGGGCAAGCAGCCACCACCGCAGACGATTCCGAATGCGAATCTGGTGCAGACGCAGTGCCGCAAGCTGAATCCCGGCGAGACCTCCGAGCCTCTTGAAGTGCCGGAAGGGCTGCTTCTGGTGCATGTCGCGAAGAAGGAACTGCCAAAGGATCCCAAGATGGAGGAAGACAAGCAGAACATGACCAAGGGCATGACGGCCGGAGACAATGGTTCTCCCTTCACGCCGCCCAGTCCGGTCTTCCAGGCCTGGTTTTCCTCGCGTCGCGATGCGGCGCAGGAAGTCCGCTGATTCCTCCCGGTCAGTGTCCGCGCTGGCCATCCGCAGAGAAAAGAACCGTGAGCAGTGAAGCCGAGCAACGCGCCGTTGATCTGATCGATGACGCCAGCGGCTGTCTGGCGATTGGGGACCTCGAGGGGGCGGCCGGGCTGTTCCGCGAAGCGACCGTGCTGGCTCCCGGGAATTTCGACGCATGGCACGGGCTCGGGATGGTCCTGCTGCGGAACGACGACCAGAAGGGAGCGCTCGGGGCTGCGCTCATGGCCACCGATCTGCGGCCAAACGACCTCCTTGCGTGGACCTCGCTTTCCCAGATCCATGTGCGCATGGGCAACATTGCCGAAGCGGAAGCTGCCAAGGCGAACGCCCGCATTCTGTCGCTCGGCGGGCGGGTGAAGCGCGACTGAGGGGGCTGGCGGAGAGCTTCAGGGGGAGGAAGCCCGGCGCTGCGCCACGAGACTGCGGATGAGGGCGTGCAGCATGGCGAGGCGAGGCACCTCGGCTCCGGCCGCGCGGGCCCGCCGCAGGGGCTCGCCCCAGATTGCCTCCGTTTCCACCTCCCGTCCTTCCACGAAATCGATCATGCTGCTCGGCCGGTAGGCGGCCATGGTCCGGGTGGCCGCCAGCTGATCGGCGACCATGTCCCCGGGCAAAGGGTAGCCGAGCCGGGTGGCAGCAGCGATCACCTCCTGCATGAGCCCGACCGCGAGGGCAGCCAGGTCCGGGTCGTCGAGGATGCGCCGGGTGTCGATGCCGCCGGCTGCAATGGCGAGGCCGTTGAAGGGAATGTTCCAGACAAGCTTGCGCCAGCGCACGGCGGCGATGTCATTGGCGTGACGGCAGGAAACGCCCGCCCGTTCAAGGAGTCCGGCAAAAGCCGCGGCGGCGTCCTCGCTCGCGGCAGTGAGGCTGCCGAGGGCGATGGCTCCCTGCGCGGTGTGCTCCACGCGGCCGGGAGCGGTGCGGTTGATGCAGGTGAAGCACACGCCTCCGAGAACGCGGTCCGCGCCCCAGCGATCCGCAAGAAATTCCTCGTTTCCGAGGCCATTCTGGAGCGTGAGAATTCTCGTGCTGCCGTGCAGCAGGGGCGGCAGCAGCGCTGCAAGATCGGGATTCGCCGTCGTTTTGAGGGTGACGATGACAAGATCGGCCGGTCCCATTTCCCCCGTCGACCCGAAGGCGTTCACCTCCGGAAGATGGAAATCGCCGAGGTGGCTGCGGATGTCGAGGCCGTGGCAGCGCACGTGCGCGAGGTCACGCCGCATGAGGAAGTTCACGCGGTTTCCTGCCCGCGCGAGCTTCGCCCCGTAGTAGCAGCCGACCGCTCCGGAACCGATGACGGCGAGACGCCATGATTCCGGCGATTCAGGAAGCGGCTCCATGCAGCAGTGTCACGTCGTTCCCTGCCCTTGCCCTCAGCGCGGCTTGATGTCGTAGCAGTAGATCAGTTCCTGATCGCGCAGGAAGAGGCGGCCATCGACAATCACCGGATGGACCCAGATGCGACCCTGGGGTTTGCGCTGTTCCGTCTGGGGTGAAAGCGTGAAGCGGCCTTTTTCCTTCCAGCCGGCTTCCGAAGCCTCCACGAGGACCACGTGACCTTCCTTTTCCGAGACACAGACGAGATGACCCGCCACGTAGGCGCAGCAGCCTTTGCCGAGCGTCTTGTCCTGCCAGAGCGGCTCGCCCGTCATGAAGTCCTGACAGGTCCAGCCTCCTTTGTCGGAATGGCCGTAGAGCTTGCCGTTCACGAGGATGACGCCGCCGTGGTGATTGACCATTTTATTGCTCTCGTAGACAAGTTCCGGGGAAGCGCCGCCGAGCTTGAACAGACGGGCTCCCACGTCGTAGCCGGCAGTCACATAGACGTGTCCATGGTGGTGGATGGGAGTGGGGATGACCGCGACGCGGCCGGGAAAATCGGCCTGCCAGACCGCAGAACCGTCTTCCGGGCTGAGACCGAAGACTTTTTTGCCGACGAGCTGGACGACCTGTTTCTTTCCACCCTCTTCGATGAGGATGGGGGAAGAATACTGCGCTTCCTCCGTGAGGTCCTGCGACTGCCAGAGGAGCTTGCCCGTCATTTTGTCGAGAGCGGCCATGGTTCCCTTGCTGCCGCCGGGGGTGCACAGGAGGCGCGGTCCATCCACGAGGACTGATTCGGTGTAGCCCCAGCTCTGCAGCTTGCCGCCGAAGTCGTTCACGAGATCCACCTTCCAGAGGACCTTGCCGTCGGCGCGGTTCAGGCAGCCGAGCACGCCACTGGCGCTGAGGGCATAAATGCGTTCGCCATCGATGGTCGGTGTCATGCGCGGGCCGTCGCCCCATTGATTCGGGTAGACCCGGCCATCGAGCTGAACCGACCACCTGGTTTTGCCGCTGGCGGCGTCGAGGGCGATGACGTTTTCTCCGCCACTGAGGGCACCCATGGTGTAGAGCGTGTCGTCGGCGACGGAGAATCCGGCGTAGCCGAGACCGCCTTCGCGGCTGAGCCAGATCTGTTTCGGGCCCCCTTCCGGCCATGAGCTGAGGATGGCCTTGTCCGGCGAATGGTCCATGCGGCCGGGGCCGCGCCACTGCGTCCATTCGCCCGCGGAGGACGCGGAGGATAGAGTCAGGGAGCAGAGAAGAAGGAAGGCAGAGCGTTTCATGGGTTCAGCGGATTGGTTCTGGGGTGGGATGGTACGCGGTCCGGAACTGCTGTCACGGGCAAGTGATCCGTCTCCGCGGAGGATTTCAGATAACGGCGATCTGGCCGTTGCGGATATCAAGGCATCGTTCTCGCAGGGCTTTGCGGGTCTGGCTGCTGAGGTGCAGCTCGCATCCGCCCACGGGAAAGACTTCGTGGTCTTCAAGACCCTTGCGGGGACGCCAGACGAGACTGGCCCACGACTGTCCGGCGCGTTCGCCCTCGGCGCAGCGGACGTAGCTCAGTTCCGGCAGGAAGCCGGGGGCAGCCGGCCCTTCCCGCTGCTGCCATGCGGCGAGCCAGTCCTTGAAGGTGTCCGTGACGATGACGCCACAGCGGAGACGTTCGAGCATGCTGGAAGCGAACCGCGGCGGCGGGCCCCCGCAACCGCGTTCCCGGTTGCGTTTGGTGGGAGACGGCCCGAGCGGACCCGCCCCAGATCTCCCGGCCGATGCCATCGGTCAGCGGCAGGCGGGTTTCCTCACCATACCCCGCCATGCTCTCGCCTCTGTTTTTCTGGATTGTTGCCGGATTTCTAGCCGGAACCGTGTTTGCCTCATTTTTCGAGTGGGTCCTGCACAAATATGTGATGCACCGCCCGCTGGGTTGGTTCCGTTATCCTTTTCAGGCGCATGCCGTGGTGCACCATCAGATCTTCAAGGCGGACCACACGTACCATCTCCAGGAGGACAAGGACAAGGAAACGATTCCGATGGCATGGTGGAACGGTCCGGTGCTCGTGCTGATTGGCTCATCGCCGCTGATGCTGCTGGGCTGGGCCATGGGGCAGTGGGGATTTGCGGCGGGTGCGTTTGCGGCCGTCGGAAATTACTACGTGGTGTATGAGTACATTCACTGGTGCATGCATCTGCCGAAGCAGCGGAGGCTTGAGAAGGGCCGCCTCTTCCAGCGGCTCAACGGGCATCACGTGCTGCATCACCGCTACATGCACAAGAATTTCAATGTGGTGCTGCCGATTGCGGATCTGATCCTCGGGACGCTGCTGCTGCGGTCAAAGACGCGGTTTGCGCAGGTGACGGGACCCTCCGTTCCCAACCTGCAGCCCCTTGGGGAGGTGGCACCCCAGCTGTGAGCGACGGAGCGCCACGGGCCCCGGTTTCCGCAGAGGCAAGCCTTGCGCTTGCAGGAATCGCGGGACGTCTCAGGGTCACTCGCGGTCTGAAGACCTGCCTTGCATGAACGAGAATCTATCGACTGGACCCATCCGGTTTCTGGGACGCAGCGCCCGCGAGGCCATCACGAAACAGCGCGGCGGGGTTTTCTGGCTTTACGGGCTGAGCGGAGCCGGCAAGAGCACGCTCGCGGCAGCCGCCGAGAAGGCGCTCAATCAGAGTGGCCATCTGACAGTTCTGCTGGACGGCGATCTGCTGCGCACCGGGCTGAACCGCGGACTGGGATTTTCGGATGACGACCGCCGCGAGAATCTGCGGAGGGCGGCCGAGGTGGCGCGGCTCTTCTGCAGCACCGGGGTGGCAACCCTCTGCAGCTTCATCACGCCGACGAAAGCGTTTCGCGCCCTCGCGCGGCAGATTGTGGGCGAGGATGATTTTCACGAGATCTACGTGAAGGCCGATTTCGAGACCTGCCGCGCGCGGGATGTGAAGGGCCTCTATGCGAAGGCCGAGGCGGGCGGGGTCAAGCAATTCACCGGGCGTGATTCCGGCTTTGAGGAACCGGAGCATGCGGATCTGGTGATCGACACGAGTGCGGAGCCGGAAGCCGTCAGCCTTGCGGCACTGCTGGCCTTCATCGAACCCAGGCTGCGCGGCGGCTGATGCCGCAGGCGCGGAAGTCATCGCGCCCTTGCGCGGAGCAACGGGCGGCTGGATGGCGGATCCAGAATTCCGATCATGTCTTCCTCCCTGCGCTGGCCAGACGAACGGGTGCTTGTGGTGCCCCGCCGACTTTTTGATGAGCTTGGTTCCTTTCAGGGGCTCACGACCGACGTGGAGCGGTACCTGCCGGCGTTTCTGGATCCTGCCAACAATTACTTTCTGGGGCGCGACGCGGCCGAGGAAGATCCCGGGCACAAGCAGATCATTCCGTATGCCCTCTTTCACCATGCCGGGCGCTTTCTGCACTATGTGCGGGGCGGAAAAAGCAATGAGCAGAGGCTCGCCGCCAAGGGGTCGCTCGGGATTGGGGGGCACATCAATGCCGATGACGCGGCGCAGTCGTCCGTGGAGCAGGACACCTATCTGACCGGGGTGGCGCGGGAGATGAATGAGGAACTGCGGCTGCGTTCCAGCTACCGTCAGCGCATCGTGGCGCTCATCAATGATGACTCCAATGAGGTGGGTCAGGTCCACATCGGGGTTGTGCATCTCTTTGATCTGGATGGGGACGATGTGGCGGCGAACGAAGCCCCCATCACGGAGTTGTCCTTTCTGAGCCGGGAGGAACTGGCGGAGCGCCGCAGTTCGCTGGAAACCTGGAGCCAGATCTGCTTTGATCATCTGAACCAAATCCTTCCATGAAAACCACCCTGCTGCTTGCCGTTTCACTGTTTGGGCTTCTGCCGATTGCTGCCGAGGAGCGCGCTGGCGTTTATATTGATCCGGCAAAGGCGGCGGCAGACGCTGATTTTGCGCAGCAGGGAGAGTACGGCGGGATGGTGGGCGGGAAAAAAGTGGGACTGCAGCTGGTGGCCGAGGGCGATGGAAAGTTCCTTGCTGTTCTCTATCCGGGCGGGCTGCCCGGAGCTGGCTGGGACGGGCGGCGTGATGGCCGCGTCAAGGGAACCGGAATTTCGGGCAATGGGGAGGTGAAGATCACGCTGGGTTCACAGAGCGGCGTGCTCAGGAACGGCCGGATTACGATGGGAAGCGACGCCCTTGAGCGGGTCTCGCGGGTGAGTCCGACCATGGGAGCGAAGGCTCCCGACGGGGCGGTGGTGCTGTTTGACGGCAGCAATGCCGATGCCTGGAACGGTGGTGGGATGAGCGACGACAAGCTGCTCAAGGAAGGACAGGATTCGAAGCGCAAGTTCGGCAGCTATCATCTCCATCTGGAGTTCATGCTGGCGTACAAACCGAAGGCCCGCGGCCAGGATCGGGGCAACAGCGGCTTCTACAATCAGAGCCGCTTCGAGGTTCAGGTACTCGATTCATTTGGTCTGGAGGGAGAAAACAACGAGTGCGGCGGCATTTACAGCATCAAGGCCCCGGATCTCAACATGTGTCTTCCGCCCCTTGTCTGGCAGACCTACGACATTGATTTCACGGCGGCGAAGTTTGACGGGGCCGGGAAGAAAACAGCGAATGCAAGGGTCACGGTGAAGCATAACGGAGTGGTCATTCACGACAACGTCGATCTGCCTCACGCCACCACGGCGGCACCGCTGGGGGATGGGCCAGAGCCCGGACCGCTGCACCTGCAGAATCACGGCAATCCCGTGCGCTACCGGAACATCTGGCTCGTGGAGAAACCCTGAGGTCCGGCGCGCCGGATTCATTCAGAGCGTGACGCTTTCCCGTGCGGTCAGCGCCTCCAGTGCCTGCTGAAGGACGGTGGTGACTGGGCCTGGCACGGGTGAAAACACCCGCTGGCCGAGCGCCGCCACCGGCTGGATGCGGCGCAGCGATGAAGTCAGAAAGATTTCATCGGCCGCCATGAGGTCGTCGGTGGTGATGCGCGTTTCCGGGGCGGGCAGACCGAGGGCGCGGCAGCAGTCGATGACGGCATTCCTCGTGATGCCCGGCAGGCAACCGCTGACGAGCGGGGGAGTCATGAGTTGGCCGCTGCGGACTGCGAAGACATTCGCCATGGCGGCCTCGGCGACGGAGCCATCGGCGGCGAGCACGACAGCGTCGCTGCCTCCTGCCGCGATGGCCTTGCGCTGAAGAATCATGGGCATGGCATAAGCGGAAGGTTTGGAACCGCCGAGCGGGGCCGGCGACGCGAGCCGGAAGTCGGTCATCACGAGCCGGGCGGGTGGGAGCGGATGGAGTTCATGAGCCACCGCGAGCCATGCGGCAGATCCAGTTCCGGTATCAAGGACAGAGAAGCGGAGGCGGAGGGCGGGCAGCGCGGCCGCCCCCGCGAGTTCCCGGAGAGCGCTGCGGAATTCCGGCAGGCTGGGCCCGGGAATGTGGAGTTCCCTGCAGCCTTGGTTGAGGCGCTGCCAGTGGGCTTCCGGCCGGAAGATGCGACCGTGATCGGCACGCAGCGTTTCGAAGGTTCCGAGTCCGTGGACGGTGGCCGGAGCGGTGGCCGGAAGCGTGGCTTCCGCGGCGGGCACGAGCCTGCCATTCCACCAGACAGGCCAGGGTGCCGGCATCAACCTGTGACCCGATTCGGTCATGGGTTCATTTGCCGATCAGTTCGCGGAATTCCCGTTCGACGGCGTCCGGGGTCGCTGGAACTGGCGGGCGGGCAGGATTTTCCCGTGGTCCCGGTGCCGTGGGGCGTTCCGGCATGAGATCCGCCGGGGTTTCCGCGGGAGTCGGTCGTTCCGGAACAGGAGTTGCTGCGTCCGCGGTGCCCAGGGAGAGTGAATCGGTGAGCGCCTCTGCAGTCCCGCCGATAGTGAATTCGAGGACGGAGCGGCCATCCTGGGCAGGGGGGAAGGCCGACGTACCAGCCGAGGCCGGTGGCAGCAGGAGTTCCGAGACTTCGAGGGCGAGGCTTCCATCAACCTCGCCGGAGGCCGAGAATGTCACCGTACCCCGCAGGCGCAGGGAACCATCACGGTCCGCGGTGAAGTCGGAGATTTCGATACCGGCGGCGGTCCAGCGGAACCTTCCGCGCATGCTGTTGAATTCGAGGATGGAGAGTTCGCGGCGCTGAAGGGCGGCAGCGATGCGGTTGACCCATTCCATGCTGCGCAAGACCCCGCCGCGGACCGAGAATTCTCCTTCAAGCGACCGCGCGGCACCGTCCCCGAAGGAAGAACTCCAGCGGGCTGAACTGGCACGCACCATGCCCGCCACGCGATCGGCCCAGACAGGCAGCAGCAGCGAGCGGAGGGCCATTTCGTCGGAGGAGAGTTCCAGATCGATGCGGCCGGCCGGGGAAAGGTCGGCCTTGCCCGTAATGGCCACGGTGGCGGCCCCGGGGAGTTCGAGTCGGGCCCCTGTGATGTCGAGAGCGGTGCCGTCGAGTCGGGCATTGATGGCGGTGACCGACGCCTCCGGGAAACCGGCGAGTGTCAGCGTGCCCCGGGCTCCGCTGAATTCGTAGCCGGCATCGCGGCCCTGCCGGAAGGAAACGTCCAGACCACGGAGGCCTTCCGCGGTGTTGCCGGAGCCGTTCCAGAGGAGGTCGAGGCTGGCCACGCGGCCACGGTCGAGAACCATCACGGCTGGATCCGGAGAAATTCCGATGCGGAAACCGGAGGTCGGAGCGACGGATGGCGGGGGCGGTGGGAGCAGTGCGGTACTGTCCGCCGGCAGGGGCGGCCGTTTCGGGTTGAGTTGCACCCTCGCACTGGTGAGCAGTAGATTGGTGATTCCCCATTCCCTGCCGACCCACGATGCCTTGGTGAGCGAGGCGCTGGCGTCTTCGATATCGACCGTTTCCGCGAGGATCCCGTCAGGAGGACGGAGGGAGACGGCTCCGACCGAGAGCGAGCCCCCGCCACCATCCCGCACACGGTCGAGATTGACCACTGCCCCAGTGCGGCGCGAGAGATTCCGGCTGAGCGTCTGGCGGAAGGTTTCGCTTTCGATGCGCACGCTGCTCAGCCAGCGGAAGCCGAGCCAGAGGGCGACGCCGAGGGCGAAAAGCAGGAGTCCGGCGGCAAGCAGCAGGGTGCGGCGGCGGCGGGCCACATGGACCGGCTGGTGCGAGCGGCGGCGCCGACGGCGGCCGGAGCCATCCGAAGAATGGCGCAGCTTCTCCATCATTTCGTCCACGTTGTAGTGGCTCTTGACCGGAACGGAGGGAGCGTCGCCCGCATCGCGCGGCGGTGGCAGATTCCCCTTCTGGGGACGCTTCAGGGGATGATTCTCGGAAGGCTGATTCAAGGAAGGAGGCAGGCTTGAAGAAGCGGAAAGCGGGCCCGCGGCCCGGGAACCGATCGGTCAGCGCAGGAGAATGCCGTCAGGGGAATCTCCCGGCAGTTCCGCAGCGGCTGCCTCGGCGGCCCGTCCGGCATCCGATGCCGGATTCCCCGAGGGATCCACCACATTGACCGTGACCAGATAGATGATGGCGGTGCGTCGTTCCTGCTGCACGCGGCTGCGGAAGAGACGGCCCACGACCGGCAGGCTCCCGAGAACCGGGACCTTGTCTTCAATGGTCTCCGAACGCGACTGCTGGAGTCCGCCCAGGGCGACGGTCTGGCCGTCGTAGACCATGACCTGCGTCGCCGCCGAGGTCTTGGTGAAGACCGGCTGGATGATGCGGTTTTCCGTGAGGACGATCTCACCGTTGGTGATGGGAGTGCCGTAGTTGATGAAGCCGTCAAATTCGCTGAAAATGACCGAGAGGTTGAGGTCCACGGCATTGCCGTCCTCGCTGACGGTGCCTTCCACTTCGATGGTCGATCCGATATCTCGCGGCGTGAAGGAATTCGGCATGGCCGGAGTGACCGGGAAGCTGTTCGACGGCTGGGCGGCGGTAATCTGGAGTCCTCCGGTGGGATCGAGCGAGAGGTTGCCGCCCGCCGCGAAGTTCTGGGGGATCTGCGGAGGATCAAACTCCGAGGGATAGAGCATGGTGCGGCCGGAGAATCCCGTGGCGCGCTGACCGCTTTTGATGATGACGCTCTGGGCGACCGACATATCGACGCCTTTTTTCTGGTCGAGGCCGCGCATCATGGTCTGAAAGCGCGGGCTGGTCATGACGCCGGCGATGGCCCCGATGGTGGGCGGGCGGGCGGCGCCTCCCGCAGTGGCTCCCGGTCCGGCAAGCAGACCGTCGATGGTCGAGGCATTGCCGAA